>NZ_JBEXCS010000074.1:0-51361 GCF_040605395.1 Streptomyces sp. NPDC005648
CCGGACACCCGGTCCCGGCGGCGCCACCGCCCAAGTCGCCCCGCAGGCGCGGGTCCTGGCGCGCGCTGGAGCCGTTGCTCTGGCTCGGCCCCGCGATCCTCCTGATCCTGACCATGGTGGTCTGGCCGGTGGTCGAGATGGCCCGTACGTCCCTGACGCGGGTGAGCTCCACCGGCCTGTCACAAGGGTTCGCCGGACTCCGTAACTACACGGACCTGTTCGCCGAGGACGACCTGCCCGGAGTGCTGCTGCGCACCCTCGTCTGGGTCAGCGGCGTCGTCACCGTCACGATCCTGCTCTCTCTCGGACTGGCCCAGCTCCTCAACTCCCGTTTTCCCGGCCGCCGGTTGGTGCGGTGGGCGCTGATCGTGCCCTGGGCCTCGTCCGTGCTGATGACGGCTCTCATCTGGCGCTGGATGCTCAACGACTTCTACGGCGTGGTCAACCGGCTGCTCATGGACCTCGGCGTGCTGGAAGCCCCCGTCAACTGGCTGGCCAACCCCACACAGGCGCTGGTCGCGATGATGGGCGTGGCGGTGTTCGTCTCGCTGCCGTTCACCTCGTTCGTCCTGCTGGCCGGTCTGCAGGGCATCCCCGCCGAGGTGTACGAGGCGGCGCGCGTGGACGGCGCCGGTCCGGTCCGCGGCTATCTGGGCATCACCCTGCCGCTGCTGCGTCCCTCACTGGTGGTCGCCGCGATCATCAACGTCATCAACGTGTTCAACTCGTTCCCCATCATCTGGGCCATGACGCGCGGCGGTCCCGGATTCGCCACCGACACGACCACCACCTACCTGTACAAACTCGCATTCGACAACCAGTCGGTGGGGGAGTCGGCCGCCATGGCCGTCGTCAATTTCGGGCTGGTCCTCGCCGTGGTGCTGGTCTATCTCCGCGTCGTCCGCAGGCAGGAGGACACCGCGTGAGCACGACCGTCGGCACACCTGGCAAGGCCGCGCCGCGCCGGAGACGGCCCCGGCCGATGAGGCTGCGCACCGTCCTGCTCACCGCCGCCGGATGGCTGGTGGCGGTGGCGTTTCTCGCGCCCTACGCGGAGATGCTGCTGACGGCGCTCAAACCGACCCCCGAACTGATGAAGTCCCCACCGACCTACCTGCCCTCCCGCTGGCAGTGGTCGAACTTCACGCACATCTGGTCGCTCACCGACCCGCGGGTGGGGGACGCGCTGCTGTTCTCGCTGTACGTCGCCGGGGCGGCGACGCTGCTCACCCTGGCCGTCGGCCTGCCCGCCGCGTACTACACCGCCCGGCACCGCTTCCGCGGGCGCGGCGCCTTCCTGCTGCTCGTACTCGTCACCCAGATGTTCGCGCCGACCGCGCTGCTGGTCGGCATCTACCGGGAGATGGTCAGTCTCGACCTGACCGACACCGCCGAGGGCCTCATCCTGGTCAACGCCGCGTTCAACCTGCCTTTTTGCGTGTGGATCCTCAACGCGTACTTCGCGAGCATCCCCCGGGAGCTGGAGGAGGCGGCGTGGCTCGACGGCACCGGGCGGTTCGGCGCGCTCACCCGTGTCGTCCTGCCGCTCGCGATGCCCGGTGTGGTGACCGCGCTCGTTTACACCTTCATCGGCGCGTGGAACGAGTACGTCGTGGCGCTCACCGTCACCTCGTCCAGCAACCGGATGACCCTGACCAGGGCGATTCCCGGCTTCGTCACCTCGTACCACGAGCAGTGGCAGTACCTGTTCGCCACCTCGCTCATCGCGATCGTGCCCGTGGTGGCGCTGTTCGTCTTCGTGGAGCGCCACCTCGTCGCCGGGCTGACGGCCGGCGGTGTCCGCGGGTGACGCCGGAATCCCCATCACGGCCTCGACCGTCCTCGAGCAGGACTGTCACGGCGGCGGCGTGCGATGTCAGGCGCGGATGACCTCGACGCCGACCGCCGTGAACGACTCGGTCAGCTGATCGGAGGCGGCCTTGTCGGTCACCAGGACGTCGATGTCCTCCACCGGACAGATGCGGGCGAAGGCCCGCCGGTCCAGCTTGGAGGCGTCGGCGACCGCGACGACCTGCTGCGCGCGGCGGGCCAGCGCCCGGTTGATGCTGGCCTCGCCCTCGTGGTGGGCGGTCGCCCCGTGGGCCACGTCGATGGCGTCCACCCCGATGAAGACCTGGTCCAGCGCGATCTCCGCGAGCAACTCGGTGGCCAGCGGCCCGATCAGCTCGTACGACGCCGGCCGGGCCACCCCGCCGGTCACCACGAGCTTCACATGGCGGCGTACGACCAACTCGTTCGCGATGTTCAGCGCGTTGGTCACCACGGTGACCGCCGTCTCCGCACCGCCGGAACTCAGGTCGGCGCGGGTGGCCAGCGCCCGCGCCACCTCGGTGGTCGTGGTGCCGCCGTTCAACCCCACCACGGCGCCGGCTTTCACCAGTCCTGCGGCCGCGTGCGCGATCCGTTCCTTCTCCGGAGCGTTGCGTGCGGCCTTGTAGCGCAGCGGCAGGTCGTAGGCGATGGCGTTGATCACGGCTCCGCCGTGCGTGCGGGTGACCATCTGCTGACGGGCCAGCTCGTCGAGGTCACGCCTGATCGTCGCGGCGGAGACCTGCAACTCCTCGGCAGCCGCCTCGACTTCGATCCGCCCGTCGCGCGTCAGCATCTCGAGCAGCGCGCTCCACCGGGCCTGCGGTGCCGCCATGTCCCACAACCTTCTGTCGCTGGTGAGCGCCACTATGTGCGCGCCTCCATGAAAGCACAGAGCACGATCGGGCATGTTATGGACACCAAACGAGCAAAAGTCTGCACCTTTGCCAGACTTTCCATGCGGCCGCGACGGACGGCTGTCCCGTACCGGAACCAACTGAAACAGCACAAAACCCCAGATTCATGGGGTACCCGGACCTTCTCCGCGGTTGAAGACTGAAGTCATGAACACCTCGGACATCACCCTCAGCAAGAACAAAGACATCGTCCGCGCGTTCATCGACGCGCTGTTCACCAAGGGCGACCTCGGCGCGGTCGACGACTACCTGGCCGAAGACTTCGTCAATCACGACCCTCCCTTCGACGCGTCCGCCGACCGTGAGGGCATGCGCATCGCCGGCGCGCTGTTCCGCGAAGCGTGTCCGGACTGGCGCAGCGAACCCCATCTGATGATCGCCGAGGGCGACCTGGTCGTAGAACACTTCACGGCGACCGGCACACAACACGGGGCGCTGTTCGGAGTGCCGGCGCCCGCCGGGGGCCGCACCGTGACCCTGCGCGGAATCAACATCTTCCGAGTCCGGGACGGACACCTCGTCGAGCGGTGGGGCAGGCTCGACGAACTGGGCCTTCTGCGGCAACTGGGGCTCACTCCGTCGGCGGCGTAACGTGGAAACCATGGCAGGGGCGACGGCCGCGGCGGCGCGGCAGGAGCGCCAGGTGTCGCGCATTCTGGCGCTGTGCCGGGCGGGCCTGGACGCGGACGCGTTCCGCGCCGGCGTCCTGTCCCGTCTGCGCGGGATCGTGCCGGTGGACGCGGCGTTCTTCGCCACCGTGGACCCGCAGACGCTGCTGTTCACCTCCGCGATGGCGGAGGACCCGCTCGGTTCCGCGACACCACAGTTCCTGGAGAACGAGTTCGGGCAAGCGGACGTGAACAAGTTCGCCGCGCTGGCAGAGGCCGCTGATCCGGTCTCCTCCCTCGACCGGGCCACCGGCGGCCACCGCGAGACCAGCTCGCGCCACCGCGAGGTGATGGCACCGCTCGGGCTGGACGGCGACGAACTGCGTGCGGCTCTGGTCGTCCGAAACCGTTGCTGGGGCGTGCTGTGCCTGCACCGCCAGAAGTCGCCCACCGGTTTCAGCGCCGACGAACTGCGCCTGCTCCACCGTCTGGTCCCGCACCTCGCCGAGGGGCTGCGCGAAGCCCTCACCGGAGCGGCCTTCCAGGCGGCACAACCCGCTCCACCCGGCGGCAACACGACACCCGGAATTCTGATCCTCGACAGCACCCTCGCCCTGGTGTCCATGACCCCCGAGGCCGAGCAATGGCTCGCCGACTTCCCCGCCCGGCTGTGGCCCGGTTCGAGTGAGCTGCCGATACCCGTCCGCTCGGTCGCCGCCCACTTGTCCACCGCCGAGCAGGCGGAACCCTGGTCGTCGCGGCAGCCGTCGTCCGTACGTCTGCGCGGTCGCTCCGGCCAATGGCTCTCCCTGCACGCGACCCCCCTGCCCGACCCGGCCGGCCCCCGGATCGCCATCGTGATCCAGCCCGTCCCCCCGACCGAGCTCGGCTCCATGCTGCTCAGCGCCCACGGCCTCACCACGGCTCAACTGCGCGTCGCCGCCCTCATCCTGAGAGGCCATTCCACCCGCCAGATCGTCGCCGAACTGCACATCTCCGCCAACACCGTGCAGGAACACCTCACAGCGGCCTTCGACAAGTTCGGTGTCCGCAGCCGACGGGAACTGGTGGCCGCGGTGCTCGGCGGAGGTGAGGGACCACGCTGACCGCATCCGGCGGCGGGAGGAACCCGCAGGTGGCGGGAGTTGTCACCATCACCTCCGCCGACGTGGCACGGTCCGCGACATGACCGTCTCGGCGTGCGGTCCCGATACGAGGCCCGGCCTGCATGGTCACCATGAGACCGGCAGCTCGCGGACCCCGTGGACCGTGGTCCCCTGCCGATAGGCGATCCGCTCGTACGGCACAGTGACCCGCAGCCCGGGGAACCGCGCCAACAGAGCGGGCAGGGCTATCTGCAGCTCGACGCGGGCCAGGGGTTGTCCCAGACACTGGTGGACGCCGTAGCCGAAAGCGATGTGACGGCGAGCGTCGCGACCCAGGTCCAGCCGGTCGGGGAGGTCGAAGACATCCGGGTCGCGGTTGGCGGACTGGAGCGGCATGATGAGGCCTTCGCCGGCCCGGACGGTGACGCCACCGATATCGAAGTCGGCGGTGGCGACGCGGCGCAGCCCGAAATGCGCGACCGTCAGATAGCGCAGCAATTCCTCGACCGCGCCCGGCACCGACTCGGGTTCGGTGAGCAGCCGACGCGACTGCGCGGGTTCACGGAGCAGGGCCAGCGTGCTCAGACCGATCATGTTGGCGGTGGTCTCGTGTCCGCCGACCAGCAGGAGAGTGCCCATGCCGGCGGCCTCCTCCCTGCTCACCTCTCCGGTGCGGACGCGCTTGACGGCGAGTTCACTGAACAGGTCGTCGCCGGGATCGCGGTCCTTCTCGTCCAGCAGTCCGATGAGGTAGTCGCCCAGGGCCTGGCGGGCGGCGGCCACGTCCTCGTTGGTCGCGTTCATGTTCACGATGGTCCGGGAGTGCCGCTGGAACACGTCGCGATCGGCATAGGGGACACCGAACAGTTCACAGATCACCAGTGAGGGCAGTGGCAGCGCGAAATGCTCGATCAGGTCGACCGGCTGCGGGAGGCGGGCCATGCAGTCGAGCAGGTCGTCGGTGATGCGCTGGATGGCCGGTCGTAGCCGCTCGATGCTCTTGACCATGAACGTACGGGTCAACATGCGGCGGAGCAGGCTGTGGAGCGGAGGGTCGGTCGCGATGAACGTACCCGGGGGCGGTGCGGGCTCGTCCGGGCGGATGCCGGGGAACCCTGGTCTGGTGCGGTCGGCGCTGACCCGGGTTTCTGCGAGGACGGCGCGAATGTCGTCGTAGCGGGTCACCAGCCAGTGGCTTCGGCCGTCGACCAGCGACACGCGGCGGATCGGCCCGTCCTCGCGCCACTGGGCGAATTGGGGCGGTGGATCGAGGGGCGAGGAACCGCGGTCGAAGGGCAGCGGCGGGGCGTCGGACGCGAAGTCGGTCATGGGGAACCTCCGGTCGCGGAGTCACCTAACGGCGTAAGGTGACTGGAGGTGAGGCTACCCCGGCCAGGCCCCCGATATCGGCGTTATCCGGTCAAGAGGGAATCCACCAGATCGTCGGCGAGGCCGCACATGCTCTCCAGGTCGGGTGCGAGGGGCATCGCCGACCACAATCCGACGATCCCGTGCAGTCCAGCCCACAGCAGGCTCGCCGCCCGCTCGGCGGACAGCCGGCCGTTCCCTTCCGGCCCGGCCTTGCGGCAGGCGTCCACCGCCAGGGTCCACTCGTCCAGTACCTCGTGCACGGGGTGGCCGGGCAGCCGATGGCCGGTGGGGCCAGGGGCCGCGGGCGTCTCGATCTGCTCCACACCGAACATCAACCGGTACCGGGCGGGATTCTCCAGAGCGAACCGGCAGTAGCCGTGCGCCATCGCGCGCAAGGCGTCGACAGGATCGCCCGCGGGCTCCAGCAGCCGGGTGCGACGCAACTCGGCCGCGTGTGCCCCGTAAGCTCCTCGCATCACGGCGGCGACCAGTTCTGACCGGTCCTTGAAATGCAGGTAGATGCTGGGCGCGGCGATACCCGCCTCACGCGCCACCGCACGCAGCGACAGTGCATCCTCGCGCCCTGACTCCGCCAGCAACCGCGCGGCAGCCGCGAGGATGTCCCCGCGCAACCGCGCCCCCTCGCCCCAGCGGTTCGGTGTGCGAGGCTCGGACCGTCCGGACATGGGTCCCCTTCCGTTCCCGCACATCATCCATCGCCGGCGCGGCCATGTACGCCCCGATGCTGGTTGAGGCGGCAGTCCTGCCTCCGGCCCATGGGGTACGGGTCCCTGGCGTACAGCCGGTGGTGCCGGTCCGGGCGCAGGCGGAGCCTCCACTGCCGCCGGCGGGGTGGTGTTCCGGGACCGGCGTCGTTGGGCCGCATCCACGTCCACGCGCTGCGCCCTGGGTGTGACCAGGAGCATTTTGACCAGATCTAGATAGTTGCTCATGATATGGGAAGGCGCTGTCCGCATCCGGCAGAACGGCTTCGCCGGGGTGAGATGAGGAGCAACTTCCTCCTCAACAGCGCAGTGGTCACCCTCGGCGCGACACTGCTGACCCTCGTGGTGTCCTTCCTGGCCCCCTACGCCATCGTCCGCGGGACCAGCCGGGCCCTGCGCTGGGCGTTCAGCGTGGTCCTCCTGGGCCTCGCCATCCCGCTGCAGGCCACGATCATCCCGGTGTACTACCTGATCGCCAAGGCGCACATGTACGACACCCTGCCCGCGATCGTCCTGCCCTCGGCGGCGTTCACCATCCCGCTCACGGTGATCATCCTGGTCAACTTCCTGCGGGACATCTCCGACGAGCTGTACGAGTCCATGCGCGCGGACGGCGCGGGACACTGGCGCATGCTGTGGAACCTGGTCCTGCCGCTGTCCCACCCGGCCCTGATCACGGTCACGATCTACGACGCCCTGAACGTCTGGAACGGCTTCCTCTTCCCCCTGATCCTCACCCAGAGCCCCGACAAGCGGGTCCTGCCGCTGTTCGTCTGGAGCTTCCAGGGCGAGTTCACCATCAACGTCCCCGCGATCCTTGCCGCGGTCGTCCTGTCCACGCTGCCCATCCTCGCCCGTACCTCGTCGGCGGGCGCCAGCTGATCGGAGGACTCACGGCGGGCTTCGGCAAATGAGAAGCCGGGAGCCGGCGGCGACAGCGGGGCCACCGGCTCCCCCAGGGCGTCAGAAACAAGACAGTGGCCGCTGTGAGCGGCCCGAGCCGGCCCCGTGGCCGGCGGTCGGCGGGTCCGGGCGGACGGAAATTCCGTTGCCGTAACAACAGCGTCGTCGATCGAATGGGTCCATGACTCAGGACGCCCGGGCGGACCACGTGGAGCAGAACCGACGCTTTTGGGATGACGAGGCGGCTGCGTGGCATGGGCCGCTCGCCCGCGAACACTGGGCGCAGGTGGAGCCGTCCTGGGGACTGTGGGCCACCCCCGAGTCACAGGTCTCCCTGCTTCCCGACGGCATCGAAGGGATGCGCACCATCGAGTTGGGCTGCGGCACCGCCTACGTCTCCGCTTGGCTGGCCAGAGCAGGAGCCCACCCGGTCGGGATCGACCTCTCGGAGAAGCAGCTCGCCACCGCGCGCGCGATGCAGGCGGAGTTCGGCCTCGACTTCCCCCTGGTCCTGGGCGATGCCGAGAAGGTGCCCTACGAGGACAACACGTTCGACCTGGCGATCAGCGAATACGGCGCCTCGCTGTGGTGCGACCCCTACCGGTGGATCCCGGAGGCGGCCCGGCTTCTCGTTCCCGGAGGCCGGTTGGTGTTCTCGCGCTACTCACCACTGTTCGCGCTGTGCGTACCGCCCGAGGGACCGGCATCCACGACCCTGTCCCGCCGCCAATTCGGCCTGACTCGGTTGGACTGGGGGAGCCATGTGGAGTTCGTCCTGCCGCACGGCGAGATGCTCCGCTTGCTGCGAGCCTGTGACTTCGTCGTTGAGGACCTGATGGAGATTCAGGCGCCGCAGTCTGCGCGGGACTACCTGGAAGTCTCCGCCGACTGGGCCCGGCAGTGGCCCAGCGAGGAGATCTGGAAAGCCCGTCTGGCAGGCTGACAGCACCGCAGGCGCCGTCCATCGCCCCACCCGGATCAGCTTGGATGGGCCTGTGTCTCGGGTTGCGTGGCTAGGGCTCTTCGACGGGGTGCCGGAAGTGTTCGCCCACAACGTCGCGGAGCCGGCGTTCAGGATGCACGACGGGACACCGCGGGCGACCGTGTGCTTCTGGCGTGAACAGGCCGACTCCCTTTGGAGGGCCGGTACTACGAGTTCACCGTGGACATCGAGCCGCGTGATCACGGAGTTGGAAGGTGCAGTGCATGCCCTGACCGCACTGGCGCTCGCGGACGTTGTCAGGTTCTCCGCGACAAGGTGCTCTGGACGCCGGCGATCAGCGAGTCGATCTTCTGCATGCGGGGCACCCTGCCGGGGAAGAGCAGGGGGTGCCGGGGAGCGGTCTCGAGAACGATCGATTCTCCGGTGACGCTGATGGTGACGCGGGCGAACCACCGGACCCACGCACCCAGGTCGATTTCCCAGGAATCCGAGCGGTGGGGCCTCAACCCTCGTACGCCGGGCATGCACCGGATGGATTCGAAGATGTGATCACTGTGTTCGGAGGCACCGGCTGAGTCGAATGTGAGCCGCTGGACTGACCGCAAAGAGGCCCCTGTGATCGGCGGCGTCCGAAGTACGCGTACGAAATGCGCTCCGGTGAGGACTATCGAGGTCGTGGCAGCCGTGATGGGAGCCCTCTCCACGGCGTGCAGTGCGGCCTCGGGAACGGAGTAGTAGAACATCCCTTCCGGGAGCAGCAGGGCCGTCATGAGGACGAAGAGGAAGGCGAACTGCGCGGCCAGCATGACGATGCCGAACCCTGCCATGCTCCTCGCCCCCTTGTCTTCGCTGGGCGTCATCATCATCTCGCTCACGCTCGAAGGGTAAGACGCTGCTGAACAGGGCCGCCACTCAGCAAGCAGGACGCGGGGCACCGTATCCATATTTCGCTCGTGGCCTCTGCCCCGGCTCATCTACGGTTTCCGCGTGTCCGCTACGACAGCGTTGCCGCCCGCGGTGGCCGAGGAACTCCTGCATCCCCTCTTTCCCGCAGAGCCCGTCAGGGAGACGGTCCCGCGCACGGGCGGGGAGTTGAGCACCATCTTCGAGATCCGGTTCGCCGGGGCGGCGGAGCCGGTCGTCATCAAGATCTATGACGATCGATGGCGCTGGAAACAGGAGAAGGAGATCTACGTCTACGGCCTCCTCCGGCAGCACGGTGTCGGGCCGGTGCCCGCCGTGCTGCATCACGGGGACGCCGACAACACGCTTGGCCGCTGCTATACGGTGATGACGATGCTCAGGGGGCAGCCGTTGTCAGCCGTCAGTCACACCCTCGACAGGACGTCGTTGCCGGCGATCTATCGCCAGATCGGGGCCTGCATGGCCGCAGTCCACCAGATCCCGCAGGCCGCCTACGGGTACCTCACCACGCAGGTTCTGGATCCCGAATCGACGAACACGGCCTACATGACGCGGCAGTTCGACAAGAAGCTCAGGGAGTACGCCGACCACGGGGGCGATACGGCGATCGTGACGGCCATCGAAGCGAAGGTCGCTCGGCAGACCGAGCTGCTTGGTGCCTGCCGGCAGGCCGTGTTGTGTCACAACGACTTCCACGAGGGCAACGTCCTGGTCGCCGAGGACGGCGGCAGATGGCAGGTCAGCGGCTTCATCGACGTGGAAAACGCGATCGCCGCCGATCCGTTGACGGACCTGGCCAAGACCGACTACTACTGCGTCCACGACGACCAGGACAAGCGCGAAGCGCTGCGCGACGGCTACGGCACACTGCCCACCGACTGGAGCGAACGCGTCGGCCTCTACCGCCTCTACCACGCCCTGGAGCTGTGGGACTGGTTCGCCTCCATCGGCAACACGGCGCCGCTGAAGAGCATCGCCGACGACATCCGGCGGATGACGGCATGATCTTGGGTTTGAATACAAGCTCTGAGCTTGTCCTTTATCTACCCGCATGGCCTTGCAGCCGATCTAACGCTGATCGTGCGCTGGGTTGGGGAGCTTGGTGTATGTGCGGGTGTCGTGCGTATCGGTGACGTCGGTGACGACACCGGTTCAGTGTTCGGTGGGGATCTCGAGGATGCCCGTGGCGTAGATGCCGTCTTCGAGCATGTTCGCGGTCAGGTGGACGCCGGTGAGCTCTTCCGCGAGTGCGACGTAGTTCTCCAGGCCGTAGGCGCCCGTTTCGAGGTCGAACCCCGTCTCGCGCATGAGGTCAAGGAGGTGGTCCGGTGTGCTGCCTTCTCGATGGAGGGGACCTTCGAAGCGAGTGCGCAGCTCACCTTCCTCCCACCAGGAGAACAGAGACATGGCGTTCGGGCTGCGGAAGTGCGAGACACCGCGGGTGCCGCGAGTGGCGTGCTTCATCGCATCGGTGTGGATCTCGATGCCGCCGTTGATCTCGAGGGCCAGGACCCAATCGGCGCCTTCGTCGTGGACCAGGGTGACGCCGACGAACATGCGGTCGCCCCAGTCGTCCTGATCGTCCTGGAATTCGCGGTCCCGGGCGATGAAGTCATCGAAGCCCTCGCAGTCTTCCTGCGGCTGGGCGCCGATGCGATCGAGGTACTCACGCGGAGTGAGCCCGCGGACCAGCGTCACGGTGTAGCCCTCAAGCAGAAAGCCGCGGTGGAAGTCGCGGAGCCAGGAGCGGTCGGCCGATTCAGCGTTCATGGGTGGCCATGGTGCCAGGCGCCACTGACAGGCCACCGGCCAGCCGCCGCAGCCCGTCACGGCTGACTATCAGCCCCACTTGTTCTCCTGACCATCCATAGGCGCAGCGTGCTTGGCGACGGAACGGACGTGGCTTGCTCTGTATCTACCAAGATCTGCCGGGTCTGCCGATGGCCTTGAGGGTCTCGGGGCGTTTGAGGGTTTTGCCGACGTCGTAGCGGGGTGCGGGGTGCCGGTTCTTGGTGCCGGGTGGGCGTCCGGGGCCGGTACCGCGGAGTTGGGGAACACGGGCCGGACAGAGCAGGTGGGCGCGGATGTTCCTGAACCCCCGGCGGACCGACCCGGGCCGGGGTGAGGCGTTCGGGCTTGGTCGGCTTCTCCCAGGGCCGGCGGAGGTCGGCGGCTATCGGCCGGGCGAGCCTGAGCTGGGTGTGGGCGACGACCACGAGCCAGGTCCACCGGTCCGCGGCCTCGGGAGTACGGATCTTCGGAGTGGTCCAGCCGAGAATCTGCTTTCCGAACCTGAGGGCGGGGCGGGTCTGCCGCCGTCGTCGAGGGCGAGCGTCTCGCCCTACGACACCTCGGCCCCCTTCGCGCGGCACGGACACATCATCAGCTGGAAGGGGTTCACCGCTCACCTGACCGAGACCTGTGCTCCCGACGGCCCCAACGTGATCACGGACGTTGCCACCACCGCGGCCACCACCCACGACAGCCAGGTCCTGCCCGGCATCCATACCCGCCTCGCCCGACGCGGCCTGCTACCCGCCGAGCACCTGGTCGACACCGGCTACACCTCCCTGCCCCACCTGGAACAAGCCGCCCGCGAACACCAGGTCACCGTCTCCGGGCCGCTGAAGAGCAACCCCACCCGCCAGCACCGCCAAAACGAGGGCTTCGCCCGGGACGACTTCCACATCGACTACGACAAGCAGCAGGTCACCTGCCCCCAGGGACAGGTCAGCGCGGGCTGGCACGGCCCCTACCCGACCTCCTCGCCCACCGCGGCACCTCTGATCGTGGCACGGTTCACCAAGAGTCAGTACCGCCCCTGCCCGGCCCGCACCCAGTGCACCAGCACCGCCGACGACGCCGCACCGTGAGATTTCCCCCGCGAGAGCTCCGCGACCTGCAACTCCGCGTCCGCGCCGAGCAACAGACGCCCGAGTGGAAGACGCGTTACGCGGTCCGCTCAGGAGTGGAGAGCACCGTCAACGAGCTCGCCCACGGGCACAATATGCGGCGCTGCCGCTACCGAGGACAGGGAAAGGTCCACGTCCAGCACGTGTTGACGGCCATCGCGGTCAACATCGAGCGCCTCAGCGGACTGTCACCGGCTAAGGAAGCCCCCACACTCCGCCGGCCAACGGCCTTCCAGAACTACCTCGACCAGCGCGAGATCCTTCGCCTGAAGTCCTGGCGAACCCTGGGCAGTTGACTCCGCCGACACCAAGATTCCCGACAGAGTCAAGCTGAGCTTGAGTTTTGACCGCCGTCGTTGCAGCAGGGCCGGAGGTCAGTGCCTAAGGAAGAATCGGCGCATGCGCCTTTCCAGCTCGCTTGCTTCTGCCGATGAGATACGCACGTACCTCATCGGGCGGTTGAACCTCGCCCTACGCCGCCCAGGGATGTTCGGAAACAAGCCCGCCCTGCGGATGCTGCTGGACCACCTGCTGTTCGTCGAGGGGCAGCCCGAAGCCTGGCCGGAGCAGCAGAGGGCATGGGACGCGTGTGGGGCGTGGTCCAGCACTGGTGTGGCGGGCGCTTTTCGGGACTTCGTCCCCGCCCTCCCCTACGAGTACGGCATGGCGTCGGTCTATGCGGAGTTCGCGTACGACCGTGGATGGTTGAGGCCCGACCGGGTGCTGGCAGCCGACGAGTACCGTGCACTTCGAAGCGCGTGTGTCAATGGGCCGGGGAGGACCGTGTGTGGGGGGACGTCGTCGACGAGTTCGGAGCCCCGTCTGTGCTGTTCGGAGGGGCGAACCCTTTGTACGGCAAGACCCTCGGCTACCTCACGGAGGATCCGGAGCAATCGATGGTGTCCTTCCACCTCTGGAACGGAAGCACCCCGGATGCGGGGCCTTCATGGCCTCCGGGACGCGAGGAGCCCATTCTTCTCGCTGTGCGGTTTGGGGGCGGAGCCTTCCGCACGGCATTCATTTTCACCCCCGAGGGGGAGCGGCGCCGCCCGGAGCTCAGCGGACCGGTCGGGTAGCAGTTGATGGGTTACGGAACGTGGGCGGAACGAAGCGTTGAACCACCGGCGTTCCACAACCGGAGAACGACGACGGCCACGAGCGGTGGCCGAGTCAACCCTCAAGCTGAGTCACCGACACCTGACCGAAGGAAAAACGAAACCGTGCCGACGACCGCCCCGCCGGAACTCTCAAGGACGCCCAGGAGCGGGGCGTCGAACACCTCTGTCAACGGCACGAGAGGCTTGTCCGTTGCGGATGGCTATGTCGTCACGTGATCAGTGGCCAAGCTGGAAGACGTCATTGCGTGACATCCCAGCTGAACCGCTCCGGGACAGTCCGGAGCCTTCATCAGACCCGGAGCGGTCAGCCGTGGCCGGCCTGTCACCGGCCACGGTGACCCGGCTGACCAGGCAGTGGCAGGAAGACCACGCTGCCTTCCAGGACCGTGACCTGTCCCAGACCGATTACGTCCACGTGCGGGCCGACGGTGTGCACCCCAAGGTCCGGCTTGGCAAGGCCCACTCCTGTGTCCCGGTCCTGCTCGGCGTCCGGCCGGATGACAGCAAGGAGCTGATCGCCCTGGCGAGGGCCCGCGCGAGTCCACCGAGCCGCGGGCCGACCTGTTGTGCGACTGCTCACGACGCACCATGCACGACATGGAACTGGTCGCCGGACGGCGCCACGGGACTATCCAACGCACTGGCCGAGGGTTCCCCGCTGCCCGCCACCAGCGCTGCTGGGTCCACCAGCTCCGCAATATCTCGAAACCGTGCCGAAGTCGGCCCAGCCGGGCGCGACGAGGGTGATACAGAAGATCTACAAGGCTGAGGATCGGGACCATGCCGAGAAAGCGATCGAGGCGTTCATCTGCGCCTACTGCGCCTACTGCGCCTACTGCGCCTACTGCGCCTACTGCGCCTACTGCGCCTACTGCGCCCAGTGGCCCAAGGCCGTCGGGAAGATCACTGACGACACCGAGGAACTGCCGTCGTTCCACGGGTTTCCCGTTGAACACAGGAACCCTCTGCGGACCACGAATCCGGACGAGTCGACGTTCTCCACGGTCAAGCCCCGCACTAAGGTCACCCGCGGCGCCGACGGCCCGGCCGCGGCCCTCGCGATGGTGTTCAGTTCGTCGAGTCCGCCCCCGGCCCGCCGGTGCGCGATCGTTCAAGAACGATGTCCTGGTCGAGCGAGAGGGAGCAGCCGCGTGACTAAGATCCCGAGCGCCAGCAGCTTTGACAGCAGCGTCGAACTGGAGATTGTCCGGGTCGTCGTCGCGTCCCTTGAACAGGCCACTGTCAATGTGCGCTGCCTGAGGGGACCGGTCCTCATGGGTGCTCGCTTCAACTGCCTCGGCGATTCAGCACAAGCACTCGACCTGACACTGACGCGGGCCGTTGTCTACGGGCATCGAGTGCCACAACTGGACACCGGTCTCACCGCCTTCGTGACGCTACGAGGAGAAGGCGTCCAGCACGTCATGTCGGGCAGCCTGACCACCGGATGGCAGGTCCTCCGAGGCGACAACCCGATGCCTTGACCCAACGGGCCACAAGCATTGACTATTGCTCGTTGATCCGCTGGGCGCACTCCCCGGGGCCCGCCCCGGAGTAGTCCCGGATGCGTACCGACAGCTCAGCGGTGAGCCTGGCCGTATGAGGAAGCCCAGCGTGGTAGTCCATCCGTCGGACAGCAGGGGGTTGCGGGCGGTGACCGTCGATGGGGCCGCGGCCGGTAGCGCCTGGTCCCTCCGCGACCTCCGGAAGCAGCTTCGCCGGGCCGGGCTCTCAAGGGACATGAGTCTGGACGACGGCGCTTGGATTACCTGGAGCGGAGGCGGCAGTGATGTATGGCCGGACCGCTCTTGGCGCCGCCGCGTGGTCATATCCCTGATGGCCGCCGGGCTTCTCGCCTCCATGCTCCTGCTTGCCGACGTCGGCTGGGTGGACGCTGTTGGAGCGCCCACCTTCGCTGGACGCATCACGGGTTTTCTGTTCGTCTTGGCAGGTGTGACGCAGGGCCTCGCTGCAGCAGCTGTCTTCGACTATTGGGGCAAGCGGACACTGACTTACTCAGGGGCGCTGGTCCTCGTGGGCGTTCTCATTGCTCTCGCCACCGAGGGCGTCTTTCTAGCGGTTTGGCTCCAGGAGCGCGAGTACACGCCGTACGTCCCCGCCTTCTTCGTGATCTCCTTCTGGGCCCTGTGGGCTCTGTGGCTGTTGTGGCGGCAGCAGCCGTGGAAAGGACTCCCGCATCCCAAGGGCTTCACGGCGGGACTAACCGCCACCGCTGTCCTGGCCACCGCTAATTTCACCTATTCGGCTATTTATCAGCCTTCTGTGGCCAAGCTCGCCTTTTCTGTGGACATCGCATTTGGGAAGCCGGTGCCAGATCTAGGTCTGCCCGTTATCCATCTTCCGGTGCGAGTGAACATCAAGAACACCGGGACGGTACCTGCCTATGTGGTCGCGGCCGGATATCGTGTCACTGGAAGGACTTCCACATTTAAGGAGGATAGGAAACATTTCGAGCAGAATGAGTGGCGGGCTGCCGCAGAGGCGAACGTCGATACCGAGCTGCACGTCGACCCCGCCAGCTACCAGTCGCTGAATGTGGGGCTCTTCATCAGCCCCGGTCTGGTGCTGAACCCGGGTGAAACGGGGAGGTCTACAAATTTGGTCGAGATACCCAAGGATGCGAAATATGACGAGATCGCGGCTGTTGCGGGAATCGATCTAATTAGGGCCGATCGCGCAAGGGTCGACGGCCAATTCCTTGTTCCAGTATATTCATGGGCCGAGAAGGGGGATCGTCCGTTCGACTGCATCAATCCTTGCCCAGATTGCACCATGCATTATGGGCGACTCCACTATAGTAACAATCTTCTCAATGTGACGCGAAGGCCGCGTTATCTTGTCTCGATCCGTACATTGAACGAGTACGGCGGCGAGTCCGAGATCTACGTTAGTCCCTATAATTCCAGGGGGAAACTCTCGAAAGCGGAATCCCTTAGTCGATTCGGCGAGGCGGGTCGCATCAATGGGGCCACAGTGATCCCCTTCTCCGGCCTGCTTGCCCCGTAAGACCCTAATGCTCCCGTACATGCATGTGTACCAGGGATACTGCGGCGCCGGGCTGGATCCAGGTGGATGGGCGACGCGCGGTGCACGGGGAGATCGGTGGCCCGGGGTGTCGAGGCGCTCGGGGTCCTGGTGACGGCGATGAAGCGCCAGCCGCCGGACCCGCTCCGGCGTTTCCTCGGACTTGTTGTAGTGGGCCTGTTTGGCCACCATGCGTGCGGGGTCGCCGCGCGCCATCGTCCAGGCCGCCGGCGGTCGGCGGCAAGTCGGTCTCTACGGTCAGGCGGCTGGCCGTTGGCGTCGGCGACAACTGCAGGTGGAAGCGTAGATGCAGCGGCCGACGGTGCGTACAAGGTGCCGCGAACGACATGGGCGGTGTCCTGAACCGCGGCGCATAACGAGCCGTGGACGCCTCCTCCCGGCGCGGGCAGTGCCCGGTCGAGTGTGCTGCCGTACAGGCCATTGACTTGCCCGCAATCTGCCCCGACACTGGCGTGACTACGTAGTCAAAGCAGCCGCCCACCTGATCGCATTGTCTTGACTACGTAGTCACGGCATCGGACCGCGGGAGAGCGCATGGCCACGAGCAGAACCCAGGGGACCCCGGACGGCCCCGGGCGCCGCCGTCGCGGTCCTGGTATGACCGAGGTCGCCCGGGCCGCCGGTGTCTCGCAGAAGACCGTGTCGCGGGTGGTCAACGGGGAGCCTCATGTCAGCCCGGAGGTGCGCGACCGCGTGCTGAGGGTCATCAAGGAGCTGGACTACCGCCCCAACAACGCGGCGCGCGCCCTGCTCCTCGGCCGCTACCGGCGCATCGGCGTCGTCTCCCTCGGCACCGCCCTGTACGGCCCGTCGGCGCTGCTCATCGCGTTGGAACGGGCCATGCAGAAGGCGGGCTACTCCTTTGCCGTGTCCAGCACCCTGGAGGGACAGGGCATCTCCGTCGCCGTGGAGGCGCTGCTCGAACAGGGCGTGGACGGCATCGTCCTGTCCGAGCCCATCGACGACGGAACCCCGCTGACTCTCAGCGCGGACGTGCCCGTCGTCAGCCTCGCCGAAGGGCTGGAGCGCACCGGGGGTGCCAGCGCCGTCGTCGGCGCCGACGGCGTCACCGCCGCCCGGACCGCCACCGAGCACCTGCTCTCCCTCGGCCACCGCACGGTGTGGCACATCCCCGGCCCGCAGAACTGGTGGGCCGCCCGCGACCGCGTACGCGGCTGGCGGGAGGCCCTCGCCGCCGCCGGCGCACCCGAACCACCGCTGCCACCCGAGGGCGACTGGAGCCCGGCCTCGGGACACACGGTCGCCCGCCGGCTCGCGCAACTCCCGGACGTCACCGCCGTGTTCGCCGCCAACGACGACATGGCCATCGGCGCCCTGCGGGCCTTCGCCGAAGCCGGCCTGTCCGTCCCGCACGACGTGAGCGTCATCGGCTTCGACGACATTCCCGCCGCCGCCTACCTCTCACCACCCCTGACCACTGTCCGTCAGGACTTCGCCACCGTCGCCGAGCGCGCCGTCGAGGTGCTCACCGCGATGATCGAGGACCGACCGGCGCCCACCCAACACGCCACCACGGCAGTCGAGTTGACCGTACGGTCCTCCACCGGACCAGCCCGTCGGCCCGCCTCGCCCCGCCGCTGAACCCCCGGCGGAACGGCCCCGGCACGCCGGCCGCGGGCCCGGACCGCCCTGCCCGCCTGCGCCGCCCGGGACGGCCGCGCACGCCCACATCCCGTAGCCGCACCGCGTGAGGAGTCACGTGTGTATCCAGTACGCCCACTACCCCCAGTAGCCCAAGTACCCCCTCTTTCGCCGTCCCGCCGCGCCCTGCTGCGCGGCGCCCTCGGCCTCGGCACCGCCGCCGCACTCACCGCCTGCGGAGCCGGTGACACCACCGTCCGCACCTCCGGTGACGTGACGCTCTCCCTGTGGACCCATGACCCCGGATACGAGGCCTTCTTCCGCAAGGGCATCCCCGACGCCGACCGGCTCACCGACTTCCGCTACCACCTGAAGGTCACCCGCGCCGCCGCCCCCGACCTGGTCACCAAACTGCTCGCCCAGGCCGTCGCCGGCCGCGGCACCCCCGACACCGTCGGCTTCGAGATCGGCAGCTTCCCGCGCATGCTGCGCGGCGACATCGCCCCCCGCCTGCTGCACGACCTGACCCCCGACCTCGCCGCCGTCCCCGGCCTCAAGGAGGACCTGCTGCCCGCCCGTCTCGCCCCGTACAGCAGAGACGGCAGGATCTACGCCCTCGACTCCGACACCCCGATGGTCGTCTACTACTACCGCGACGACCTCTTCACCCGGTGGAACCTCCCCAAGAACACCGCCACTTGGGAGGAGTACGCCGAACTCGGCGCCCGTGTGCACAAGGACCACGGCGCGTCACTGTGCGTGGTCTCCACCGTGGGCAGCGACACCGGACAGGTCGTGCAGTCCTTCCAGATGCTGCTCTACCAGCGCGGCGGCGCCTTCTTCGACGCCGACGGAAAGCTCGTTCTCGACTCACCCGAAGCCGAGGAGGTGCTGACCTTCCTGGTGCGTGGCCTGCGCACCGGCTTCGTCATCGACATCTCCGACTACTACGGCGCCGCCATGCAGGCCGCCCTCAAGAGCGGCAAGGTCGTCGGCCTGCCCATGGCCATCTGGTACAAGAACTTCGGTCTGATCCCCAACGTGCCCGAACAGAAGGGGAAATGGCGGGTGCGGGCGCTGCCCCGGTTCGCGGGGGGCGGCGGGGCGACGGCAGCGCTCGGCGGCACCGGATTCGGCGTCGTCAAGGACAAGGCCAACACCGAGGCGGCCGTGGACTTCCTCCTCAACACCTGGCTCACCCACGACGGCCAGGTCCGCCGCTTCACCGAGACCGGCTATCTGCCCACCCGCCGCTCCGTGTTCACCGACCCCCGGCTCAACGCCACCGAGGACGCCTTCTGCGGCGGGCAGCGCCTCTTCAGCCTCTACCGCTCCCTGCTTCCGGACGTCCCGTCCTTCTACCAGAGCCCCGACCAGTCGATCCTCTTCGACGTCCTCGCCGGCAACCTCCTGCGCGCCTACCGCGGCGACCTCACCCCGCGCCAGGCGCTGAAACAGACCGCCGCCGACTACCACGACCAGGCCGGACGCTAGGAGGCCCCGCCATGACCACCGCCATCGCGGGCCACGCCCCCGCCGCCGACGACCGCACCGGGACGCAGGGCACCGCCCACCGCCCACGCCGCTCCTGGGCGCCGTACCTCTTCATCTCGCCCTTCTACCTCCTCTACGGCCTGTTCATGCTGGTGCCGGTCGGGGTGTCGGTGTGGCTGAGCCTGACCGAATGGGTCGGCCTCGGCACCCCGCACTGGGTGGGGCTGCGCAACTACCGCCTGCTCGCCACCGACATCAGCTTCCACCGAGCCCTGGGCAACACGGCCGTCTTCGTGCTCGTCGCCGTCTGCGTCGTCGTCCCGCTCGCGCTGCTGATCGCCCAGGCCCTCAACACCCGTGGCCTGCACGCCCGGGACCTGTGGCGCACCGCCTACTTCGTGCCGATCGTCGTCTCCCCGATCCTGGTCGCGCTCATCTTCGGGCTGCTCTTCGACCGGCAGTTCGGCCTGATCAACTCGGTGCTGCGGGCCCTGTTCGGCACCGGCGGGGTCGACTGGCTGGGCGATCCGAGCCTGGCCAAGGTGAGCATCGCCCTCGTCATGCTGTGGCGCTGGACCGGCTACCTCACCGTGTTCTTCCTCGCCGGACTCCAGAACGTGCCACGGGAGTTGTACGAGGCAGCCGCCCTCGACGGCGCCGGTCGCCTGCGCACCTTCACCACCGTCACCCTGCCCGCCCTCAAGCCGGTGACCGCGTTCGTCGTCGTCACCTCCTTCATCGGCGCCGCCCAGATCTTCGAGGAGCCCTATCTGCTCACCGGTGGCGGACCGGCCGAATCGACCCTCTCGGTGACGATGTTCATCTACCGGGCCGCCTTCCAGCGCCAGCAGTTCGGCTACGCGGCCGCCGCGGCCGTCGTCCTCTTCGTCCTGGTCTTCGGCCTCAGCCAGCTCTTCAACCGACTCCTCGGCATCGGGAGGGCCACCTCATGACACGCACCCGCATACCGCTGTACGGCTTTCTCGTCCTGCTGTTCCTGGCCTTCCTCGCCCCGCTGATCTGGGCGCTGAGCGGTTCCTTCAAACCACGCGGCGACATCTTCGCCAATCCGCCCGAGCTCATCCCCGACCCGTTCACCCTCGACAACTACCAACGCCTCTTCTCCGGGCAGCCGTTCTGGCGCTGGTTCGTGATGAGCACGGTCGTCGCCCTCGTCGCCACCACCGTATCCGTCTTCGTCTGCGCCCTCGCCGGCTACGGCTTCGCCAAGTTCCGCTTCGCCGGCAAACGCCTGCTGTTCGGCGTCATGTTCAGCTCGCTGTCGATCCCGTTCGCGGTGATCCTCGTGCCGCTGTTCGTGATCCTCGTCAAGACCGGCCTGGGCAGTCCGTGGTTCGCGCTGATCGTGCCGTGGGTGGCGCCCGCGTTCGGGATCTTCATGATGCAGCAGTACATCGTGCAGTCCGTCCCGGACTCGGTGCTGGAGGCCGCCCGGATCGACGGGGCGAGCGAGTTCGGCATCTTCCGCACCATCGTGCTGCCCCTGCTGCGACCCTCGCTCGGCGCGCTGGCCGTCTGGCAGTTCCTGCAGAGCTACAACAGCTTCCTGTGGCCGCTGGTGCTGGTCACCGACAGCTCCCAGTACACCCTGCCACTCGGCCTGCAGACCTTGTTCGTCTCCGAGCAGCGGCAGTACGACCTCGTCCTCGCCGGAGCCGTCATCGCCGTCGTACCCGCCGTCGCCCTCTTCGTCATCCTGCGCAAACAGCTCCTCGAAGGACTGTCCACGGGCGCCGTCAAGGGTTGACGAACCGTCAATCACCAATTGGAGAACGATGTTCCAGCTTCCTCGCCGGGTCCTGTTCGGCGCCGCCTACTACCACGAGTACCAGCCCTACGACCGCCTGAAGGACGACCTCGACCTGATGGCCGAGGCCCGCTTCACCGTCATCCGGGTCGGCGAATCGGTGTGGTCGACCTGGGAGCCGGAGAACGGGCGGTTCGATCTGGACTGGCTCCAACCCATGCTCGACGGCGCGCACGAGCGGGGCATCTCGGTGATCCTGGGCACGCCGACGTACGCCGTGCCGCCATGGCTGGCCCGCCAGTACCCGGAGATCACCGGCGAGACACGCACCGGTGAGCGCATCGGGTGGGGAGCCCGGCAGGAGGTCGACCTCACCCACCCGGCGTTCCGCTTCCACGCCGAGCGGATCATCCGCAGGATCGCCGCACGCTACGCCGACCACCCGGCCGTGATCGGCTTCCAGGTCGACAACGAACCGGGCCTGCATCTCCTCCACAACCACGGCGTGTTCCAGCGCTTCACGGACGAACTCCGCGCCCAGTACGGCGATGTGGAGACCCTCAACCGTGCATGGGGGCTCGTCTACTGGTCGCACAAGCTGTCCACCTGGGCCGACCTGTGGCGGCCCGACGGCAACGCCCAGCCGCAGTACGACCTCGCCTGGCGCCGCTTCCAGGCCCGACTCATCACCGAGTTCATCGCCTGGCAGGCCGACCTCGTCCGCGAGTACGCCCGCCCCGGCCAGTTCGTCACCACCTGCATCTCCTACGACCGCCCGGGCGTCGAGGACGACCAGCTCACCGCGAGCCTCGACGTCACGGCCGGCAACCCCTACTACACGATGCAGGATGCCCTCGCCCTGCCCGACCGGTCCCGCTCCGGCCAGGACTGGACCACCAACGGCACCTGGGCCCTGTACCGCAGCGCCGACCGCATGTACTCCTCCCGCCAGGAGCCGTTCCTCGTCACGGAGACCAACGCACAGGCGATCGGCTTTGCCTGGAACAACCGCCCGGCCTACGACGGCCAGTGGCGCCAGGCCGCCTGGGCACTGATCTCCCGCGGCGCCTCGATGATCGAGTACTGGCATTGGCACACCCTGCACTTCGGCGCCGAGACCTACTGGGGCGGCGTCCTCCCGCACAACGGCAGACCAGGCCGCGTCTACCGCGAACTGGCCGCCCTCGGCGCCGAGTTGGAGAAGGCCGGAGACCTGGTCGCCCAGCTCACCCCGGACGCCGACATCGCCTTCCTCTACGACGGCCCCAGCAAATGGGCGCTGCAAGGCCAGCCGCCCCTCCCGGACGAGGCCGGCGGCCCGGACGCCCGCTCGTACGAGAAGATCTTCGACGCCTTCTACCGAGGTGCCTTCGACGCGGGCCTGCAGTCCCGCATCCTGCACCCCGGCTCCCTCACCGACGCCGACGACAACCTGCCTCCGGTCCTGGTGGTCCCCGCCTACTACGCGGCCGACGACGCGATCCTCGACC
The DNA here is from genome assembly GCF_040605395.1 of Streptomyces sp. NPDC005648. Lineage (NCBI taxonomy): Bacteria > Bacillati > Actinomycetota > Actinomycetes > Kitasatosporales > Streptomycetaceae > Streptomyces > Streptomyces sp. NPDC005648. The sequence continues at coordinate 22,778 of NZ_JBEXCS010000074.1, forward strand.
GTCTGAAGTCCTACGCCGAGCAGGGCGGCCACCTGATCCTCGGCCCCCGTACCGCCTACGCCGACCTCGAGGCACGCGCCCGCGCGGACGCCCAGCCCGCGCGGCTGGCGGAAGCCGCCGGGGTGACGTACGACGAGTTCAGCAACCTCACCGAACCGCTGCCGGTCACCGGGACCGCCACCCTCGCCCTCCCGCCGGAGGCCCACGCCCTGCACTGGGCCGACGGCCTGTGTGCGCAGGGGGCCGAGGAACTGGCGGCGTACGTCCACCCGCACTTCGGTCGCTGGCCCGCGGCCACCACCCGCCCGCACGGCAGGGGCCGTATCACCTATGTCGGCACGGTCCCCGACCCGGCGTTCGCCCGCGCCCTGCTCGACTGGAGCACCCCGGCCGACTCCTGGCGTCCCACTCACCCGAGCGTCACCTCGACCTCGGCCACCGCCCGGGACGGCCGCCGGATCCGCTTCCTGCACAACTGGTCGTGGGAATCCGTGTCCGTACCCGTGCCCAAGCCCCTGCGGGATGTGCGGTCGGACGCCGTGTACTCCGACAGCGTGCCGCTGGGCCCCTGGGACGTGAAGGTGCTTGAGGAGGAGGGGGCGCGACCGGCCGAGCCGTCGGCAGGGTGAGTCTCGCCCCCCACGGAGCGGCCGCGGCCCGGCGGTGGCCGCTCGGTCCGGCACCCCCGGTCGGTCATGTTCTCCCCGCGTGCAGCGCGGAGTTGGCGCGCTCTGGTGCAAGCCAGCCGGGGGCACGGACACTGTGCACCATGGACAACAGCGCTTTGTGGGTGGCCGTGCTGACCGCGGCCACGGCGGTGGTCGCCAGTTGGGTGACGAACAGGGGCAACGCCCAAGCTGCGCGCATCCAGGCCCAAGCCGCCGCCCAAGCGGCGCACATCGCCCGGGAGCGCGAGGCGCGCAGAGCCACACAGCTGGATTTCATCGCGCAGGCCAACGAGATGGGGATCCTCTACCTGAGGATCCCCAAGTTCTTCGAGGAGGAGAACGATGCGGCGCGGGAGGCGTCGCTCGCCGAGCTCCGCGATCAACTGCGGGAATCGTACAGGCCGTTCCTGCGGTCCCTGGCTGTCGTCTCGTTGGAATGTCACCCCGAGCCGATAGCAGCGGCGAAGGCGGTCCACGCGGCCTCCAGCGCAGCCTACGGTCGTCTCATGGTCGTCGAGAGGGACGTACACGAGGCCGACAGTTTTCGCCGAGCCCTCGACACCTACCTGGCCTCGGTCGACTCGTTCATCGAAGCGGCACGCCAGGCCGAGCGCGAGACGTAGCCATCATGGGTCGCAGGACAACTCGGCACTCTCGGCGGGTCGTACCCCGGAGGGTAGGGCGGGCGAGGGGTGGGGGAGTATCTGCTCAGCCACCGTCTCTCTGTGAGGTTCCGTCATGCGCTCTGCCCGCCTCTCCGTGCCGCCGCTCGTGCTCGCCTGTCTGTTGTCGGCGGGGTGTTCATCCGTCCAACTCGGCACATCGACCTCGTCCAGTACACAGAGTCCGGCGGCAGGGGCGCCGCGCACGACGGCGCCGACCGGTAAAGGGAAGGCGATCGCGGTGGGGGAGGGCCCGCAGAAGCACTATGTGGTGCGGCAGCAGCCCGCCGCCCGCTCCTGCCACTACCGCTACGAGCACGGGGAGCCACTCGAGGACCCGGCGTGCACGCCGGGCGCGATATCCCCGGCGGTCACGCAGGCGAATCTGAAGTCGACCATATGCCGCAAGGGCGGCTACACCTCGGACATACGTCCCTCCGCCTATATAACGGGCAAGGAGAAGCGGCTCAACGCCGCGTCGTACGGCTACACCGGCCGCATGGGCGACGCGGAGTACGACCACCTGATAAGCCTCCAGCTCGGCGGTGACCCCAACGATCCGCGCAATTTGTGGGTGGAGCCCGCTGACCCGGGTCACAGGAAGGGCTCCGGGATCAACAACAGGAAGGACCCGGTGGAGACGAAGCTGCACACCGCGGTCTGCAAGGGCACCATAAGCCTCGCCGCCGCGCAGCAGGCCATAGTCACCGACTGGACCACCGCCCTCAGCCGCCTCCACCTGAACTGAGAAGGGGATCAGCCCTGCTTTCCCGCGCTGAGGTGTGTCCTGAGAACAACAGTCATCGCGGGTAGCAGGGCATCTCTCGGGTGGATTCCGGCTCAGTGGGCCATCACGGGCTCGCCCTCGGACGGCTCCAGAGCCCGGTTCGGGATCAGGAACGCTGTGATCAGCGCACCGACCACGAAGAACCCGGAGCCCCATGCCAGGGTGGCCGTGTAGCCCTCGACCCCGGCCTGCGCCGCGGCCAGCGCGCCGGGCTTGTGCGACGTCAGGTAGTCGGTCGCGGCCGACGAGGCGACGGTGGTCAGCAGTGCCGTACTGATGGAGCCGCCGATCTGCTGACCGGTGTTGATCAGCGCCGAGGCGACACCCGCGTCCTCGTGGTGAATGCCCGAGGTCGCCCCCTGGATCGCGGTGGACATCACCGCGCCGATGCCGAGACCCAGCAGGATCAGGCCGGGCATGATGTGGGCGGCGTAGGTGCTGTCCAGCTCGAGCCGGGTCAGCAGGGCCATACCGGAGGCGGCGACCAGGAAGCCGGCGCTGACGACGATCTTCGGGCCGACCCTGGGCAGCACCAGCGAAGGCATCGTGGTCGACGAAGCGACGACGGCCGCGACCATCGGCAGGAACGCCAGACCGGTCTTGATCGGCGAGTAGCCGAGGCTGGCCGCGAAGTAGTAGGTGAGGAACAGGAAGATCGAGAACATCCCCATGCCCAGCACGAACACGGCCAGGAACGAACCACCGCGGGTCCGGTCCAGCACGAGGCGCAGGGGCAGCAGCGGATGCGCGACCCTGGTCTCCAGCCAGGCGAACACCGCGAGCAGCACCGCGCCGGTGATCATGGAGCCGAGGGCGACCGGGTCGGTCCAGCTGGTGGACTCGACGTGCGCGAACCCGTAGACGACGGCGAACAGCGCGGCGCTCACCACGACGATGCCCGGAATGTCGAGTTTGGGCTTCTGGGTGATCACGGGCTTGGCCAGCAGCAGCAACGCACCGATCAGGGCGGGGACCGCGAAGGCGACGTTCACGTACATCACCCAGCGCCACGACGCCCATTCGGTGAGCATGCCGCCGACCAGCAGCCCGATCGCGCCGCCCGCACCACCCAGCGCACTGAAGATACCGAAGGCCTTCGCCCTTTCGGACGGTTCGGTGAAGGTCACGCTGAGCAGGGAGAGTGCCGCGGGCGCGAGCACCGCGGCGAACAGGCCCTGGGCCACACGTGCCGCGACGAGGATCTCGAAGCTGCCGGCCGAGCCGCCGACGACGGACGCGACCCCGAAACCTGCCAGGCCGATCACGAAGAGGGTACGTCGGCCCAACAGGTCACCGAGTCGGCCGCCGAGCAGCAGCAGGCTGCCGAACGCCAGGGCGTAACCCGTGATGACCCACTGCCGGCTGCCGTCGCTGAAGCCGAGGTCCTGCTGCGCCTCGGGCAGCGCGATGTTCACTACGGTCGCGTCGAGCATGACCATGAGCTGGGCCACGCCTATGACGACCAGCACCCACCAGCGCACGGCATGTGAGCCGCGAAGGCCCGAGTCTCTCTTTTCGGGGGCGGGCGCCCCGCGGTCGATGCTGGTACTCATTTTCTTCCCTTGTTTGGTGGGCATGACTGAAAGCCGTCTGGAATCTGATGGGTTTTCTCGCCGGTGAGGGTGAGGGTGAGGGTGAGGGTGAGGGTGAGGGTGGTGGGTGGTGGGTGGTGGGTGGGGGGTGGGGATTTCAGCCCTGGAGGGCCGCGTCGGTGTCCGCGATGGCCAGCTTCTTGTTGATGTCGATGCCGGCCAGTGCGCCGGCCGCTGCGGAGGCCCCGACCTGGGCGACCGGATCGGTGACGTTGCCGGCCACCCACACACCCGGCACCTCGGTGGTGCCGTCCGGGCCGGAGGCGAAAGCGCGGCCCACATTCGGCAGATCCCGCACCGGCAGGCCCAGTCCTTCCAGGCCCTGAGTGCGGGCCTGCATCTGCGGGACGACCGCGAGGACACGACGGGCCACTACCTGCCCGTCGGCCAGGCGCACCCCGGCGAGGTCACCGTCCTCGTCGTCGACGACCTCGGTGACCGGGGTGTCGATGACGCGGATGCCGCGGGCGGCGAAGCGGGCGCGGGTGTCCTGGTCCAGGTCGGTTTCGTGGGTGAAGTAGGTCAGGTCCTCGGTCAGCTGCCGGAACAACAACGCGGGGCCGATGGAGGCCGGGCCGGTGGCGAGGATGCCGATGGGCTCGTCGCGCACCTCCCAGCCGTGGCAGTACGGGCAGTGCACCACACTGTGCCCCCAGTGCTTCGCGAGCCCGGGCACCTCCGGGAGCACGTCCTTCAGGCCGGTGGCCACGAGGACGCGGCGGGCGGTGATGCGGCGGCCGTCGGCCAGGGTGACGGTGAACCGCAGGTCCCCGTCCGCCGACGGGGCGGCAGGCTCGGCCGAGACCACATCGCCGTGGACGACGCGTCCCCCGTACTGGCGCACCTGTTCCCGGCCGCGCCGGAGGAGCTCGGAGGGTGGGGTGCCGTCGAGGGCGAGGAGGCCGTGCACGGCCTCGGCGGGTGCGTTGCGTGGGGAGCCGCTGTCGATCACGACGACCGAGCGGCGGGAGCGGGCGAGGATCAGTGCGCCGTTCAGTCCCGCGGCGCCCCCGCCGATCACCACCGCGTCGACGGTCCCCTCGGCCAGTGCGTCGCTCGCGTACGCAGGAGTGGTCACAGCCGTGGCCTCCTGCTTTTCCTTGTCGGTCATGGTTCGGTCGACCCTTCGGGTTCTGGGTGGTTGCAGGGGGGCAGCTGTTCAGGAAGCCAGGAAGTGGTCGGCGACCGTCGTGGGCTGTTGTGGAGACCGGCCTGGAAGGCGTCGCAACGCCGGGCAACGCGGAGGAGCTCAAAGGCATGGGTTGCCCTCAAACGCGCCTGGCGTGCACGCGGCCTGTCCGGTGAGCTCAGGACCGTTGTGTACTGAACAGTCAGAAACCTAGATGTTCTGTACTGAGTTGTCAAATACGGCGGGTCGACCCTCGGCAAGGCATCGATCAGAGCGGGGCCGCGAAGGCGACGTTCACGTTGGGGAGCTCTCGAGCTGTGCTCCGACCTCGGCGACGCGGGGATCGCCGAAGCGGGCGAACTTGCTCGACGGCTGGTCGATGCTGATCTGCACGTGGCCCAGGGCGGTTCCGCAGATCGCGGGTGCGCAGCGGGTGGCTCTTTCCCATGCCCGGACGGGGTTGTGCGGGGGGTGTCGGTCGCTGCCGGGTCAGGCCGCGTCGAGCAGGATGCGTGCCATCTCGGCGGGGCGCTCCAAGGCGGAGAAGTGGCCGGTGCGGGGCACGGTGACGCGGTGGACGTCGGTCAGCGCGTTGGCCACGCGGTCTCGCTCGGCGGGCCGGGACCAGTCGTTCTCGCTGTAGACGAGGGTGACGGGTGCCGACACGCGCGGATAGCGCTCACGGGCCCGGTCGAATCCCTTGAGGCTGCGGAAGATTCCCCGGGACACCTTGGCGTAGCCCTTGCGACGGCCGCTTCTCAGGAGCTCGGTGATGAAGTCCTCGGGCAGCTTGGTCTTGTCGACGTAGCCGCCCTGCAGGATGGCTCGGAAGACGGGCCGCGGCTCGAGGGGGGCGAAGAGGGGGCCCAGCACGGGCATCCGCACGCTGGAGATGATGAGGCGGGAGAGCCAGTTTCCCCGCTCCCCGCCCTGGGGGTAGTCATAGCTGTTGAACGCCACGACCCGGCTGACCCGGTCCTTCAGGTCGATCGATGCCGACAGGGACAGGGCGCCCCCGAGCGATTCTCCCGACAGGGTGACGTCGTGAAGGTCCAGTCCGCGCACGAACTCGACGACCGCGGACCGCAGTTGCGGCTCCTCGTACTGTGCGCCGGGAACGATGTCGGACCATCCCATCCCGGGCAGGTCCAGCGCGTAGACCGTGTAGTGGTCCCACAGCAGCGGGATCACCCGCTGGAAGTAGTCGAGCTGGCCGCGCACGGTGTGCATCAGAACGAGGGCGGGGCCGGTGCCCACCGTGTAGTAGCGCAGCCGCGAGCCGTCGGCCCGGGTGAAGAACCGCACCTCGCCGCGGCCGTCGCTCCAGGTTCTCGCGTATGCCGCGTCGGGAGACTCGTTGCGTTCCATGGTTCTGTCCTTTCAGGTGCGGTCGCCCGCGGTGTGCGTCAAAGGCCCGCGAGGGCCGTGTCGGTGATCCCGTGGAGCGTCGACCGGTCGCACGGCCTGGCAGGTCGAACCTGACATTCACCACTGACAGCCCTGGTCGGCCAGGCTCAGCGCAGCGTGTCCGTCCAGTTCGCCGGCACACGCCCCGCCGGTCCCGGCGTGGGCTGGTCGGCTGGGTGGGCGTCCGGGGGAGCCAGGGCCGGACCGGAGTCGTACATCTCCGACGTCTCGAAGTTCCAGAACCAGGTCTCGCCCGGCTCGTAACTGCGGATCACCGGATGGCCGGTGTCCCGGAAGTGGCCGGTGGCGTGCTTGGAGGGTGAGTCGTCGCAGCAGCCGATGTGACCGCACTGGGCGCAGCGCCGCAGATGGAACCACCAGCCGCCGTCGGCGTCGCACTCGACGCATCCGGCACCGCTGGGCGGGACGCTGGGGTCGATGCCGGTGTCCATGGTCATGAGGGCTCCTGGGCCGGGTCGGGGTCGGTATCGGGCTTGGTGTCGGGGTCGGTGGCGGTGAGGGGGAGCAGTACCTGGAAGCGGGTGTCGCCGGGTACGGACTCGACTTTCAGGTCACCGTGGTGCTTGTTGACGACGATCCGCCAGGAGATGTCGAGCCCCAGCCCGGTGCCCTCGCCCACCGGCTTGGTGGTGAAGAACGGGTCGAAGATCCGGCCGCGGATCTCGGCCGGCACTCCCGGGCCCGTGTCGCGGAACTCCACCAGCAGCCGGTCGTGCACCAGAGCGGTGCGTACGGTCAACGTCCCTTCGCCGCCCGCGCTCCTGATGGCGAAGACGGCGTTGTCGATCAGGTTGGTCCACACCTGGTTGAGTTCGGCCGGGTAGGCCGGAATCCTCGGCACCGTACGGTCGTACTCCTTCACGACCTTGACCTGTGGGCCGATCTTGCCCGACAGCATCAGCAGCGTGCTGTCGAGGAGTTCGTGCACATCGGCGACCTGGTAGGGCGCGCGGTCCAGCTGCGAGTACTGCTTGGCGGCGTCGACGAGGTGCGAGATACGGGTGGTGGAGTCCTCGATCTCGGACATCAACAGCTCGGTCTCGACCGTGTAGTTGAGGCACTCGATGGCACTCGGCAGGATTTCCTGCTCGTCGACGGCCGTCGCGATCTGCTCCAGCCAGTCGACGTCGAGACCACCCTGCACGAAGGTCGGCGCGATCTGCCAGGCGTTCTGGACACCGTGGTCGTCGAGCCAGTCGGTGAGTTCGTCCTCCCGGTCGGACGCTTCGAGCGGGCTCAGTGCCGGCGCCTTCGAGACCCGCTCGGCCGTACGTTCCTGGAGGTCGATCAGGGTCTTCAGGGCGTCGCCCTGGTAGGTGCCCGAGGCGATGGCGCTGAGCTTGTGGCGCATTTGCGCGGCCCGGTTTCTGAGCGTCGAGGTGGCCCGTACGGCCGCCGCGGCCGGGTTGTTGAGCTCATGGGTGAGACCCGCGGACAGCGAGCCCAGCGCCAGCAGCCGTTCGCGCTGCCCGACGGCCCGCTGAAAGGTCTGCGAACCGAGGACGAGCCCCTCCAGGAGATGGATCGCCATCGGAAACCACTCGTGCATGAAGCTCGCGAACGACTCGGCGGGCAGCACGAAGAACCGCGTCGGCTCGGTCACCCGCAGCGAGTTCATGTACCGCTGCGGTTTCCCCTCCCCCACGTACGCCATCACGGCCCCCGCATACACCCCCGCTTGGGACGTGCGGCTCACCTCGATGTCGTCGCTGCCCACCCGGCGTGACATGACGACCGTGCCCTCGATCATCACATAGAAGCAGGCCGCCGGGTCCCCTTCGGTGAACACCGGCCCGGGGTCGAACAGTTCGACCCGTCCCTCGCCGCACAGCCTGTCGATCTGATCGGCGCTGAGCTTCTCGAAGAGGAACAGCGAGCTGATCTCCGCCGTGCTGCACGGCATCAGCCGCCCGCTCATGACTGCTCCAGGTATCGGTGTACGAGCATCACTGCCATGGCTCCCTCTCCGACGGCGGACGCGACCCGCTTGGCGGACTCCGCGCGTGCGTCCCCGGCGACGAACACGCCGGGGATGTTGGTCTCCAGGTGGTACGGCGGCCGGTCCAGCTCCCAGTTGGCCGGTGGCCGCCCGTCGGCGGTCAGATCGGGCCCGGCGAGGATGAACCCGCGCTCGTCCCGCAGCACCGTGCCCTCCAGCCAGTCGGTCAGCGGGGCCGCGCCGATGAACACGAACAGCCACTGCGCGTCGACCAGTTCGGTCTGACCGCTCGTCGTGTCGCGCAGCGTCAGCTGTTCCAGGTGGCCGTCGCCGTGCGCGGCCTCGATGACCGTGTGGGCCCGCACCGAGATGTTCGGCGCCTCGTTGATCTGCTGGATCAGATAGTGCGACATCGACGCGGTGAGGTCCGCTCCGCGCACCAGCAGGGTGACCGACTTGGCGCCCCTGGACAGGTACATCGCCGCCTGCCCGGCCGAGTTGGCGCCGCCGACGATGTACACGTCGTGGCCCTGGCAGGCGGCGGCCTGGGTGAGCGCGGACCCGTAGAACACCCCGCGGCCCGACAGCTCGGTGGCGCCCGGCGCCTCCAGCTGCCGGTACGACACACCGGTCGCCAGGATCACGCTGTGCGCCGCGACCTGCGACCCGTCCGCGAACCGTACGAGCCGCGCCGCCCCGCTGCTCTCCAGTCCGGTCACCTCCCGCGCGGTGAGGATCTCGGCGCCGAACTTGGTGGCCTGGCGTCGCGCCCGGTCGGTGAGCTGGCCGCCGGACACCCCGTCCGGGAAGCCCAGATAGTTCTCGATCCGAGAACTCTGTCCGGCCTGTCCGCCGGTCGCCGAGCGCTCCACGAGCACCGTACGCAGGCCTTCGGAGGCGCCGTACACGGCCGCGCCCAGCCCGGCCGGCCCGCCGCCGATGACGACCAGGTCGTAGAAGTCGGCCGTGGGTGTCGTCGCCAGCCCCACGTGCGCGGCCAGTTCGGGCACCTCCGGCTCGACGAGCGCCCTACCGTCCGCCGTGATCACCACCGGCAGCCGCTGACCGTCCTCGCCCGCGGCCGCGAGCAGCCGCTGCCCCTCGGGCTCCTCGGTGGAGTACCAGCGGTAGGGCACCTGGTTGCGGGCCAGGAACTCCCGTACGTCAGACGAGCGGGCCGACCACCGGTGACCGACGACCTTGGTGCTCGGCACCGGCCGGAAGTCACTGCACCGCCACGCCTCCAGCAGGTCGTCGAGCACCGGGTAGAGCTTCTCCTCCGGCGGGTCCCACGGCTTGAGGAGGTAGTGGTCGAGGTCGACGACGTTGATCGCGTCGATCGCCGCGTTCGAGTCCGCGTACGCGGTCAGCAGCACGCGCCGGGCACCCGGATAGATGTCCAGGGCGTGTTCGAGGAACTCGATGCCGTTCATCTGGGGCATCCGGTAGTCGGCCAGGATCACCGCCACCAGGTCACCGCGCAGCTTCAGCTCACGCAGCGCCTCCAGCGCGGACTCACCGGACTCCGCGCGCACGATCCGGTACGAACCGCCGTAGCGCCGCCGCAGATCACGGGCGACGGCCCGGGACACCCCGGGATCGTCGTCCACGGTCATGATGACGGTCCGCGCAGCGTCCGCGGCCTGTGCCATACGTCCCCCACCTCGAGTGATCGGATCACCGGTCGGCGCCTGCTCGGTGCCGCGCCGCCTTACAGCCATCGTTTGTTCGTCGCCCTTGGTCTCGCCGCGAGGGTCGAGTGATCCGCTACTCGGCCCATGCCACGATCCGTTCCGCGATCGCCTCGGGGGCCTCGATGTGCAGGAAGTGACCGACGTCGGGGACGACCTCCATCGCGTGCGGGGCGGCGAACCGATGTCGGTCGTCGACCTGCGGGGGGAGGATGCAGTCGTCGTCGGCACCGTGGAGGTGCAGCAGGGGCACCTCGATCGGCTGAGACAGGCGGCGCGCCGCCTTGAGCATGCCGGGTCGCATCATCTCCCGGTAGTACTTGATGGGCGCGGGCATGCTCGCCCGCAGGTGCTCGTGCAGCTCCGCCCGGACAGCTGGATCGAGCGAGAGGCCGGGCGACCACTGACGCCAGAGGCGGTCGATGAGGGCGAGATCGCGGGCGGTGGCCATCCAGCCGCTTCCCGGCAGTTGAAAGAGCCCCATGTACCAGCTCCGGCGTAGCTGGGCGGGGCGCGGCCGGCTTATGAACGTGAGCGGGTGGGGGATGGCGAGCGCGACCGCGCGTTCGATCCGCTTCGGCGCGGTGACGCAGGCGTCGTATGTGATCATGGCGCCCCAGTCGTGGCCGATCAACTCCACGGCTCGCCCGGGGGACCAGCGGTCGATCAGCGCGAGCACGTCGCTGGTGAGGGATGCGAAGTCGAACGGCCCCGCGGTCGGGGACGGCGCGTAACCGCGAAGCCAGGGTGCGACGACATGGCGTCCGCGGCGGCCGAGCTCGGCGAGGAAGGGCTTCGCGGTCGGCGGATGGTCCGGGAAGCCGTGCAGGACGAGCGTCGGCTGACCATCGGGATCACCGCCCTCCAGCGCGTGAAAGGTGCCGTGTGGCAGGTCGAAGGTGACGCGTTCGAACTCCATGCGTGTCAGCCTTCTCCAAGAGCGGTCGGACGAGAGACGCTCATGCCGGCTTCGGTGTCTCTGGTTTTGGACATGCGCGACTCCTCGGGCGCCGGGTGTACTGCGGGGTCAGCCGGCCAGTCGGTTGAGCTTGCGGATCTGTCCGTCGAAGGTGCGCGAGGGCACGAACCGGCGTAGGAGGCTGACGCGTCTGGCCATCGGGCCGGCGGGGTACCGGAGCTTGGGCTTGGAGTCGGTGGCGGCCGTGACGATCACCTTCGCGACAACGGCCGGGTCGTCGGCGGTGCGCAGGGCCGTGGACAGCACGTCTCGGGAGACCTCCCGCTGCGCGGCGTAGACCGGCAGGGGCGAGTCGGGTCCCATGCTGCTCGCCTCGAAATTCGTGCTGGTGTAGGCCGGCTCGACCAGCAGCATCCGGACGCCGTGCTCGCGAAGCTCGTGGTCGACGGACTCGGAGTAGCCCTCGACCGCATGCTTGGTGGCGGCGTAGACGGCCATGAAGGGGGCTGGGACCTGACCCATCATCGAGGAGACGTTGACCACGCGGCCACTGCCCTGGGCGCGCATGTGGGGCAACACCGCGTTCGTCATCCGGATCACGCCGAAGACGTTGATGTCGAAGACCTCCTTGGCCTGGTTGATCGAGCTCTCCTCGCCGGCGCCGACCGCGCCCACGCCTGCGTTGTTGACCAGGACGTCGATCCGGCCGAACCGCTCGATCACCTCCTCGACCAGGGAGCGGACCGACTTGTCGTCGGCCACGTCGAGATCCAGGAACGTCACCCCGGAGAGCGGCTCGGCCTTCGCCGCGTTGCGGCTCGTGCCGACGACCGCGAAGCCGGCGCTCACGAGGGCGAGCGCCGCCGCCCGCCCGATTCCGGAGGAGGCGCCCGTCACTAGGGCCACAGGGGGAGCCGTCTGCATGGTGGTTCCTTCGGTTGTGCTCATGATTTCGTCGGGCGCTGTGCGGGGTCGCCTGTGCTCAGGTCGACACGTCCGCACCGGTCCTGCACGTCCGGACCAAGCCTGTCCGGTGAGCTCAGGACGGTTCTTTACTGAACAGTCCGAAACCTAGGCAGTTCTGTACTGAGTTGTCAAGAAGGGTGGGTCGGATTTACCTTCTTTGCATGGCCAGACCACGAAGCTTTGACCGCGACCAAGTCCTCCATGCCGCCGAGCGGCAGTTCCGCGCTGCGGGCTACAACGGCACGAGCGTCGACGACATCAGCGCCGCCACCGGCCTGGGCCGAGGCAGCCTCTACGCCGCGTTCGACGGCAAGCACGGCGTGCTGCTGCAGGCGATGACCGGCTACTTCGCCCGGCTGGCGCAGGGTCCGCGGAAGATGCTCGACGGACCGGACGAGGGTGCCCTGGAACGACTGCACGCATACCTGCTCCGCGCCGTCCACGGGGTGCCACTCGCCGCCGACGTACCGCCCGCCTCCGACCGGGCGGGGGCGGCCTGCTTCGCCGCCAAGATGGCCCTGGAGATCGGCGCCTCCGACCCCGAGGTGAGACGCCTGGCCAACGAGTGCTTCTCCGTGGTCGCGGCGGCGGTGGCCGAGTGTTTGCGAGCGGCGCAGCGCAACGGCGACATCGACCCCGACGCGGATCCCGACGACCTCGCGTACCTTCTGCTGTCCGTCGTCCGCGGGAGCGATGTCATAGGCGCGTACGGCCACAGTCCCGCCCGCCTGACCTCGATCGCGGAGAGCGCGTTCGCCTTGCTGCCTCGCCCGCGCCACACCTGAGAAGGGCACGGCCGGCCTCGTCGCACAGGCATCTGACGCGGTCGGCCCCCCTTCGACGCCGCGGAGGTACGGGCCCGTATGGGTGGGCACTTCTCGGCACTGCTCGGCGCTTCGGGCGAATACCGCAACTCACGTGGACGGAGTGTGGCTGCCACTGCCGCCCGGCTGCCCGGCGCCGGCGTTGGTGGCTGCCCAGCCGGCGAGGAGCTGGAGCCTGTCCGCGTCGGCGGTGCCCGGCTGGGCGGTGCAGATGGTCAGGGAGTGCGCCTGGTTGGTGGAGACCGGGAGGTCCAGAGGCTGGTAGGTGAGTACGCCGCGCCGTCCCAGTCGTCCACGAAGTCGTGGGAGTCCTCGTCGAGGAACCAGAACCGGGCGAAGTCGGGCCGCCCGCGACGGTCCGTGGTGGGACTGCCGAACACGGGGGACAACAGGGCGCGGGCGAGTGCGTTGCTGGCCACGATGTCCAGGTGGCCGTTGGTGACGAAGGCCGCGGACAGGGTCATGGAGTCCAGCAGCCACTGGACGTGGGGCGGGACGTCGACGGCCTTGCGGCGGCGCCGGGGCGCGGGGCTGGGCTGGGGCGGCTTTGGCGAGGTCGAACAGGTAGGTGCGTTCGACGTCGTCCAGCCGCAGGGTGCGGGCCACAGCGTCGAGGACGTCACCGGAGACGCCGCCGATGTGGCCCTTCTCCAGCCGGGTGTACCACTCGGTGCTCACTCCGGCGAGAATCGCGACCTCCTCGCGGCGCAGCCCCGGCACCCGGCGCCGGCCGACCGCGTGCTCCCCGAGACCCTCCCCGAGGACCCGAACCCGGTCCTGGCGCGCTTCTTCGAGTGGACCGCCCCCACTCCGATGTCGTTCTTCGGCTTCCAGCTGATGACCGACATCGACATGCTGGCGCCCCGCAAGGCCCTCCTGGTGGTCGGCGCCGACGCGCACTCCCGCTACTACTCCGAGGACGTCCAGACGATGTCGCCCGAGAACATCGAACTCGTGAGCGTCCAGGGCGCCGACCACGTCGATCTCTACGACCAGACGGACATCATCCCCTTCGACACGCTCGACGAGTTCCTCACCAAGAACCTCGCCTGACCTGGACCGTTCCCGTCACTCGGCGTTCTCGTCGGGTCGGTCGGACGAGTGATCCTCGGTCGCGGTCAGCCGTATCGCTGCAGCAGTCCGTCCACGTACGCCTCCAGCCGTTCTCCCAGCACCTCGGACGTCAGATCGTCCCGCCCCAGTTCACGCCACGGCCCGGCCAGCTTCGCCGCGTCGGGGCAGTAGTGCAGGGCGTCGAGCAGCCGCCAGTACAGGTGGTCGGGGTCGTCGGCGAGGCCGCGCCCTCCGTGTGCCTCGTACCGCTCGCGGAAGTCCAGCCCGTACGCCGGCCCGTGCAGCAGCGCGAGCGCTGTCGAGCAGTGCGCCACGTCCAGGTCTGCGGGACCCCACGAGGTCTCGACCCAGTCCACGACGCCGGTGATCCGCAGCTTGCGCCCTGTTCCCGTGAAGAGCACGTTTCCGGGGTGGAAGTCACGGTGCAGAAAGCAGCCTTCGTACGGCGGCGGGTCGCGGCGGATCACGTCGACGGCCCGCTCCCACAGAGGGCCGTCCGGGGTGCGGACGCGTTGCGGGGACGTCCATGCCTGGTACGTGCGCGGTCTTTCGTCCGGTACGACGCCGTGGATACGGACGAGCTGGGCCGCGAGCAGGTCCAGGCGCCGGTCGAGGTCGTCCTCGTCCACGCGGACGCGGCCGGGCAGCGCGGACATCAACAGGGTCGGGTGGTCGCAGTGTTCGGCCGTGGCGTCCACGGCGACGAAATCGGGCGCGGGGATGCTCCCCTGCCCGGTGAGCAGTGCCAGGACGGACGCCTCGCGGGCCAGCAGCCCGGGCCCGTGGTGACGGAAGAACGGTTTCACGAAGGTCCGTTGCACCAGGCCCGTGCCGTCGTCAAGCGTGAGCCGGCGCATCTGGGAGCTCCAACCACCCGACAGGAGGCGCGAGTCGGTGACCTTGCGGCCGCTGCCGAGCTGCTTGGCGATCCACGCACGCGTAGCCGACCAGCCCTGGTCGTCGAGGCCGGCCAGCACCGCCTCCACGAACCGCCGCCGGTCGTCGCCGTGATCGCGGAACCATATTCCCAGCTGGTGCTGTGCGTCCGGAAGGTCGAAGCGCGTGTACTGGGCGCGGGCAGCGAGCGCGTCCTGTACGGCCTCGGTCACCGCGGCCGGGATCACTGTGTCCGTGCCCGGCACGACGAGCACCGCCCGCCCGTCGTACGCCCGCAGCACCTGAAGCGCGGATGCCTCCAGCCAGCTGTCCGGCTGCCGGATGATCCCGCTGAACCGCCCGTTCCCGTCCCCGAAAGGCACGTCCCACGCCTCGGCGGTGTACACGCCGGGCGCGCACAGCCCCAGCGCCGTCACCCGATCCCCGTAGTGGGCGACGAGATCCGCCACCGTCTGCCCACTCATGCTGAAACCCACCAGGACCAGCGGCCCCTCCGCTCCGCCATACGCGTCGACCACCGCGACGGCCTGCTCGAACCGTCGCCGCAGGCTGAGCTCACTGAGTTTTCCGGAGCTTTCGCCGTGCCCGGAGAAGTCGAAGGCGACCCCTCGGTGGCCGCGGGCCACGAACTCCTGTACCAGCGGGAGAAGTCGCTCCATGCTGCTGTCGCCCGCCCCATGCAGCACTACGGCGGTGACCCCGGAAGGATCGCCGCCGTACACACCGCTGAGCCGTTCACCGTCGTGGTCGAGCGTGAAGTCGAAGAGCATGCCCCCTATTCACTCACGACGTGGCTCCTGTCTTCCGGGAGTGTCACCGCCGGCGTCACGCACCGCACCCTCGCCCGACCTCTCGCCGGCATTGACCGGCCTGGTTGTGGGCGGGAGTTCGGTGGTGAGCACGTCGGCTTCGCTCAGAGCAGGCCGCGTGTGCGGGCGTTGGAGATGAGCTGGGCGCGGTTGCGGGCGGCGAGCTTGTTCATCATCTCCCGCAGGTATGTCTTCACCGTGTTGACCGAGAGGTTCAACTCATCGCCGATCTCGGGGTTGGTGTAGCCGGCCGCGACCAGGCGGAGCACGTCGTACTCGCGGGCCGTGACCGGGGCCGTGGAGGGGGCGGACCGCTCGGCGCGGAAGGTGCCGGTGCGCACGACGCTGCGGATCGCGTCGCGCACCGCCGTGCCGTCGGCGTCCTTGACCAGCAGCCCGCAGGCTCCTGCGGCCAACGCCGGTGCGACGGCGGCGTGTTCGGGGAAAGCGGTGAAGAGCAGGACGCGGCTGTCGGGGCTTTGACGGTGCACCTGGGCGACGACGTCGGCTGCGGGGCTGTCGGGGAGCCGCAGGTCGAGCAGGACGATGTCGGGCCGCTCCCTCGCGCACAGCCGGACGGCGTCGGCGCCGGTCTCGGCGTGACCGACGACGAGCAGGTCGGGGTAGCCGTTCAGCTGCGCCGCGACGCCGTGGCGGACGACCGGGTGATCGTCCACCAGCACGATCCGGGTGGGACGGGTCGTCAGCATGGCAGTCGCGCCCGCCAGATGGTGCCGCCGTCGGGGTCGGAGACGACACGGACGACGCCACCCAGCCGGCCGAGGGCCTCGGCGCTCTTGGTGAGGCCGAGGCCCGGCTCATGGTCGGGGCCCAGCCCTACGCCGTCGTCGTGCACGGCGACCGTCAGCAGTCGGCCGCTGCGGCCGACCGACACGGTCACGGCACTCGCCCGAGCGTGCTTCTCGACGTTCAGCAGCGCCTCCCGCACCGCTGCCAGCAGCGCCTGCGACCGGGACGGGGGCAACTCGGCGGGAACCTCGTCCAGGACGACCAGTTCGGCCGGGACACCGCTCCGATCGGAGAAGGCCGCGCAGTCTGTGCGCAGGGCGACACCGAGGGCCAGTGCGGCGGGGGACGAGTGCAGCATGCGCAGGGACTCGCGCAGTGCGCTGGTGGCGTCCGCGGCCTGGCGCTGCAGACGGTCCAGCCGCGCACGCAGCTCGGGGTCGGTGCTCGCCGATTCGGCGAGGTTGGCCATCCCCGAGCCGATGGCGAACAGCAGCGCGCCCACGCTGTCGTGGAGTTCCGCCGCCAGTCGCTGCCGCTCCTCGTGGACGGCGATCTCCCGGGTCAGCCGGGCGCGCTCGGCGATGGACAGGGCGAGGGCGGCCTGCGTGGCCACGTGCGAGGCGCGTTCGACCTCGCGGTCGCCGAAGGCGCCGTCGTGGCGTGGCCCTACGGCCAGCACTCCCAGCGACTCGCCGTCCCGGACCAGGGGCACCGCCAGCAGCCTGAGCACGCCCTCGGTGGCCATGTGTTGGTCGAAG
Source organism: Streptomyces sp. NPDC005648 (assembly GCF_040605395.1). Lineage (NCBI taxonomy): Bacteria > Bacillati > Actinomycetota > Actinomycetes > Kitasatosporales > Streptomycetaceae > Streptomyces > Streptomyces sp. NPDC005648. The sequence continues at coordinate 39,671 of NZ_JBEXCS010000074.1, forward strand.
GTGTGGGTGATTCTGGCGCTGCCGAAGTAGTCGTCGACCCATTCCGCCCGTCCCGACCGGTGCACCTTGCCGGTCAGCCCCGTGCCGGGGGGCACCCGCAGCGCCCGGAGGATTCCCGTGCGCTGGCCGACGACCTGCTCGATGCTCAGCTCCTCTCCCGCACCGGGCCGGGCCGCCCACGCCACCTGAGCGTCGTCCGTCAGGAGCGTGAGGGCGCGGCGCAGCGCCTCGCCGCGATCCAGCGCGACGAGGAGTTCCGCGTACTGCTCGCTGAGCTGGAGCAGGGGGTGGGGGTCCCGCATACCGTCATCAGACACCGCACCCGCCGTGGCTGTCACCACTCGTACCGTTTGATCAGCTCTCGCCGCATGATCTTGCCGGTGGAGGTCTTGGGCAGGTCGTCGACGAAGCGGACCGTGCGTGGCCGCTTGTACGCGGCCAGCGACTGCCCGGCGAAGGCGATCAGCTCCTCCTCGGTGGCGCGTGCTCCCGGGGCGAGGACCACGTACGCACAGGCCAGTTCGCCCCTGACCGGGTCGGGCACCGGACCGGCGGCGACCATGGCGACCGCGGGGTGTGCGGCGAGGACGCGCTCGATCTCGGCCGGGTAGACGTTGTAACCCCCGGTGATGATCATGTCCTTGCGGCGGTCGACGATGAAGACGTGCCCGGTCTCGGTCATGGAGGCGATGTCGCCGGTGTGCAGCCAGCCGTCCGGCTCGATGGTCTCGGCGGTGGCCTGCGGGTTGCCGTGGTAGCCGAGCATGACGATCGGGCCGCGCACCATCAGTTCACCGGGTTCGCCGCGGGGAGCGTCGCGCGTGACGTCGTCCAGGTGCGCGATGCGCACCTCCACACCGGGCAGGGACACGCCGATCGAGCCGGGGACGGGCGGGGAGTGGAGGGCATGGGTGGTGCCCAGTCCCGCGATCTCCGTCATTCCCCACAGCTCGATCAACGGGGCGCCCGAGCGGGACTGCCACCGCTCGATCGTCGAGAGCGGGATGGTCTGGCCGCCGACCGTGCACCGGGTCAGGGAGGACAGGTCGGCCGTCGCCAGCGCCGGGTCGGCGAGCATCATCGCGTACATCGCGGGCACGCCCTCGAACATCGTCGCGGAGTGCTCACCGATCAGCCGCAGCGCCTCGCCCGGGGTGAACCGTTCCATCAGCACCACGGTGCCACCGGCCAGGAACGTGCCGTTGATCACCACGTTGCCGTAGACGTGCGGGGCGGGCAGCGCCGTCACCACGACATCCGCGGACGTACGGCCGTGCATCGTCCCGGTCAGGGCGCAGTTGAGCAGCACTGACCGATGGCTCTGCACCGCGCCCTTGGGGTGCCCGGTCGTGCCGGAGGTGTAGCCGATCGTGCAGGCAGCGGCCGGGTCCGGAGCGAAGGCGGGGACCAGCCCGCCCTCGGCGAGCAGTTCACCGAAACCGACCGCACCCTCGGGCGGATCGTCGAACGCCACGACCGTTGTCAGGCCCGGCAGATCCCGGGTCAGAGCGAGTACGTCAGCCGCCTGCCCGGAGCTGGTGAACACCGCGGCCGCGTCACAGTCACGCAGCACGAACGCCAGCTCCTCCGGGGTGAGCATGACGTTCACCGGATTCACCACCGCCCCCGCCTTGAGCGCGCCGTGGTAGGCCACCACCCACTCCCACCGGTTCTGGGCGTACAGGGACACCGGCTGCCCCGGCCGCACACCGCGCGCAGCCAGCGCGGCGGCGACCCGGTCGCTCTCCGCGTGGAGTTCGCCGTACGTCATCGTGCGGGACGCCGTCACCAGGGCGACCTTGTCGGCGTAGCGCGCCGCCGTACGGCGCAGGATGCCTCCCGGCGAGACCACATCGTCCACCGTGCACCTCCTCCTCGTCTGGATCGAGAAGACAGCAGATCCAGCCGGTCAGGCACACCCGAACGGGTGAGACCGGCCGCATGACGCTTCTTTGCGCGGAGGGGGCGACGCCTCGTCGACCAGCACCTCGTTCGCCCCGACCTGCACGAGCAGCGGAGGCAGCCCGGATCGCCCGGCCGACTCCTCCGCCACTTCCCGTCAGCCCGGGATCACCGGCAGGATGATGCGGGAGGGGCGGTCGGGGTCGTGGAAGACCTGCTGGCGGGCGGTTCGTGGTGTGGTGGCGTTGTCTTCGGGTTCGCCTGTGTTGAGGTTGCGGTCCCAGCGGGGGAAGTTGCTGGAGGTGATCTGGACGCGTATGCGGTGGCCTGCCCGAAAGACGATGCTGGTCGACCAGAGGTCGACGACGTGTTCGGCCGGCTCGCCCGGTGTTGCCTCCCGTACGCGCAGGATGCCGTCGGTCACGTTGCGGGAGAGGCCGTGCTCGTCGACGTCGCACAGGCGGGCCACCCAGTCGGTCGAGGGGCCGTCGGTGGCGGCGTGGAGGACCGCCTTGATGCGGCCGGTCACCTCGGTGTCCTCGGTGAGGGGTTGGGTGGTGAAGACCAGGACGTCGTCGCGTGCCTCCACGGCCACCTGGTCGAGCGGTCCGGGACGGAAGTCGTCGCCGATGAGGAGCGCGCCGCCGGTGGTGGGTACCGGCTTCATGGGGTCGTAGGTGAAGTGTTCGGGCTGTTCGTCTGCGGTCGGTGGCTCGGGGGTCAGGCGGCCGTTCGTGCGCAGGTGGAAGTCGGTGTCCACGGCCCGGGACGGGGGCCATTCGGTTTCCTCGCGCCACTGGTTGGCGCCCATGACGAACAGCAGTACCTTGCCGGTGTCCGGCTCCAGCGGCTCGCCGGCGCCGATCGTGCGCTGGAACCAGTCGAGTTGGAGGCCGTTCAGGGGTCCGCGCATGCCCATGAAGGCGGAGTTGGCGGCGAAGCCGAAGTTGATGTCGCCGATGACGTGCTGCTGGTTGGTGTGGGTCCACGGCCCCATGACCAGCGTGGCGGAGCGGCCGGCGCGGCGCATGGCGGTGAAGTTGTCGAGGGTGCCCTGGGCGAAGATGTCGTACCAGCCGCCGACCTGGAAGGTGGGCAGGTCGACCTCGTCGTGCCGGCCGGTGACGGTGCAGGACTGCGCCCACTCGGGCTCGCGGCGGGAGCGCTCGTAGCCGAGTTCGGGCAGGTCGTGCCGGGCGAACGCGGGGAACCGTCCGGCGGGCAGCTCGCCGTACCCGCCGCCCGCCAGGCCGTCGAGATCCTTGACGAGCCCGCCGAGGCCGCCGACGAGGGCGGCGGGGTCGCTGCCGTGCCGGCGCATGAGCACGTCGGCGCCCATCATGAGGGTCCAGGGTGCGGTGATGCCGAGTTCGATGGCGCCGCCGCGTGTCCACAGTCCGTCGTCGGGATCGGACCATGTGAGCATCGGTGCGATCGCCTTCAGCTCCGGTGGCTTGGCCAGGGCCGCCATCCACTGCGTGTTGCCGAAGTAGCTGGCGCCGATCATGCCGACGGAGCCGTTGGAGCCGGGCAGGGCGGCGGCCCACCGCACGGTGTCGTACCCGTCGCTCTCCTCGTAGGTCCATGGCTCCCACGCGCCCTCGGAGGCGAAGCGGCCGCGGGTGTCCTGGAGGACCACCATGAAGCCACGCCGGGCCGCCGCCAGGGGATCGAGGACGGCGATCGCCAGGGCCATCTGCTTCCCGTACGGCAGCCTGCTCAGCAGGACCGGCCAGGGCCCGGTGCCGACGGGACGGTAGACATCCGCGCGCAGCACGGTGCCGTCACGCATCTCCGCGGGTACGTCGCACTCGATCTGGATCTCTGTCATGGGCTGCTCCTTTGCCTGCCACGACGCCTTCTCGAGCACATGTTGAGGGGCTCCGCCTGTGCGCGGCACCCCCGAACGGGGGTGCTCGCGCGGCGGTTGCGGGACACCTACTTACGCTGCGCCATCAGGCAGGTCGGGCTGACATGGCGGATCAGCGCAGTCCGGCGAAGAGGTCGTTCTCGGGTATGGCAGCGCCGGTGGAGTCCTGGACACGTACGAAGGTCTCCATGCCCATCAACTCGCCGAACCGTTCCTTGCCCATCTTGAGGAAGAAGATGTTCTCGCCCTGACTGGCGTGTGCGGCCAACGCGTCGAACTTCTGACCGCTGAACCCGGTCGTGTCCACCCACGTGGTGATCTCATCGTCGGGGAGGCCGATCTCGGCCAACGCGGCGGCCTCGGCAGGATCCGGCTCCGGCATGTCCTCACCGAACTCGCGCATGACCTCGCCGAACTGCCGCATCGCCGAGCGGGGCATGGTCGTCCAGTACACCTTCGGTGTCAGCGTGGTCATCTCCAGCGCGGCCATCGTGATGCGGTGGGCCTGGATGTGGTCGGGGTGGCCGTAGAAGCCGTTCTCGTCGTAGGTGACGACGACATCGGGTCGGTAGTGCCGTATGAGTTCCGCGAGCCGGGCCGCGGCTTCCTGCACGGGGGTCTGCCAGAAGGATCCGGGGGCGTCGTTGCCCGGCCAGCCCATCATTCCGGAGTCGGGATAGTCCAGCATCTCCAGATCGCTGACCTTCAGGACGTCACAGCTCGCCTCGAGTTCTCGACGACGCAGCGAGGCGACCGCCACCGGATCGTGCCCGGGCTCGCCCGGCTTGACACCTCCTGGTCCGTCACCGCAACTGCCGTCGGTACACGTCACGAGAACCGTGCGGACGCCTTCCGCCGCGTATCGCGCGAGGACCCCTCCGGTTCCGGTGGCCTCGTCGTCGGGGTGGGCGTGTACCGCCATGAGCGTCAAGGGCCGGTCAGCCATGAAGCAGTCCTCCTGCAGACATATCTCTTGGTACGAGTGGTACCAGTGCTACTCGTGGTACGAGTGCGCGGCGACGTACCGTGCTTCCAGGGTCCGGATCCTGGTGGTCGGACGACCTTATGGTCCCCGAGTTCCCCGCTCCGGCGGCACCGGCCCCTCATTGATGCAACCGTGCCGACGGGACCGGCTGTTCCCGGCAGGGCCGCAAGGCGAGACAGGAGTTGCCGGCCGGGGGTTCAGCCGTGGGGGCCCATGCCGCGCAGAAACGTGTCGACGACGAGCGTGGCCAGTGCGTCCGCGTTCTGGCGGACCTGGTCCGGGTCGAGATCCGCGCCGCCTCCGTGCTGCGCCTCGTCGACGAGGGCGTAGTACACCCGCCGTGCCCACAAGAGGTCCGTGTCCGGCGCGAGGAGCCCTTCGCGCTGGGCCCGGGCGAGGAACTCGAGGGCCCCGGCGTTGACCTCGGACCAGATCACCGACGTGAGGGGGGTGTCGGCCAGAGGGTGACCGAGGGTGAACCGCCGGACGCTCTTGATCCGCAGTACGTTCGCCGTGACGCGGTGGAGCGCCACGAGTGGTGGGGCGGTGTCCATGTGGGCGTCCTCTACGGACTCCATGAGCTGCTGCTTCGCCGAGGCGGCGAGTGCTTCGATGAGGGCCTGGCGGCTGGCGAACCGCCGGTGCACGGTTGTTCTGGCCACTCCCGCCTCCTCCGCGATCTGCTCCATGGAAGCCCCGGGGTCTTTGGCGAGGACCTGCTCGGCCGCCTCCAGAATCGCGCGAACACTGCGCGCGGCATCGGCCCGCAGGGGTCGGCCCATGACTTATCCACTCCCGTTGTCGATCCGTGATGCACCGAAGACCATACGCGTGACCTACCGATTTGTACTGATTTGCATCAGTGCTGTTGCATGGGAATGTAAAATTGCGACAAGCGTGATGCGGTTAATGGTTTGAACTGCTACATTCCTGTTTTAGATCATGGACCTACCCTCGTGATTCGGCTCCCTCGGCCAGTGGTTTGCGAAGTCAGCGGAGCGGAGTCCCTCTGGTCCTGGCCTATGTGCCTGATGGCGCCCCCTAGAGAACGAGCCCTCGGGCGAACCGGAGGAATGACACGGTGGAGATCGAGCTGCGGATCAATGGATCCGCCCGAAGACTGGACGTCTCACCGCAGGTGAGTCTGCTCGACGCGCTGCGCGAGTACCTGGGCCTGACCGGTACCAAGAAGGGCTGCGACCAGGGCGCGTGCGGGGCCTGCACCGTGCTGGTGGACGGCCGGCGGATCAACTCCTGCCTCGCACTGGCGGTGCAGTACCAGGGCCGGGACATCACGACCATCGAAGGCGTCGACCACCCGCTGCAGGCGGCGTTCGTCCGCACGGACGGGTTCCAGTGCGGCTACTGCACGCCGGGCCAGATCTGTTCGGCGATCGGCATGCTCGCCGAGCACAAGGACGGTGCGCCCAGCGCGGCGACCGAGCACCTCGCCGACACCGGCGAACTGGACGACGCGGAGATCCGGGAGCGGATGAGCGGCAACCTGTGCCGCTGCGGCGCCTACAACGGCATCGTCGCCGCGATCAAGGAGGTCGCGAAGTGAAGTCGTTCTCCTACCTCAGTGCCCCGGACACGGTCACGGCGCTGCGCACGATCGCGGACGGCGAGGACGTGAAGTTCCTGGCGGGCGGCACGAACCTCGTCGATCTGATGCGCGAGGGCATCGAAGACCCGGGAACGGTCGTGGACATCACCCGCCTGCCGCTGACCGGGATCGAGGAACTCCCCGACGGCAGTCTGCGGGTCGGTGCGCTGGTGACCAACAGCGGGCTCGCCGCGGACCCTCTCATCAGGACCCGTTATCCGGTGCTGGCGCAGGCGATCCTGCTGGGGGCCTCGGCCCAGCTGCGGAACATGGCGACCGTGGGCGGGAACCTGCTGCAGCGCACCCGCTGCATGTACTTCTACGACGAGACCTCCGCGTGCAACAAGCGCGCACCCGGCAGCGGCTGCGACGCGATCGGCGGGTTCTCCCGGGGCAGCGCGGTGCTGGGGGCGAGCGAGCACTGCAACGCCACGCATCCGTCGGACATGGCGGTGGCGCTGGTGATGCTCGACGCGGTCGTCGAGGTCGAGAGCGTACGCGGCATCCGGCGTATCCCGGCCGCCGAGTTCCACACGCTGCCCGGCGATACCCCGCACATCGAGACGGTGCTGGCCGCCGACGAGCTGATCACGGCCGTCGAGCTGCCGCCGGTGCCGGTCGCGGCGCGCTCGCGCTACCGCAAGGTCCGCGACCGGGCGTCCTACGCCTTCGCCCTGGTCTCCGTCGCCGCGGCGCTGGCCGTCGAGGACGGCGTGGTCACCGAGGTCCGCCTCGCACTCGGCGGCGTCGCGACCAAGCCGTGGCGGGCGCGCGTCGCCGAAGAGCTGCTGCTCGGCGCCGAAGCCACCGACGAGAGCTTCGCCCGCGCCGCCGCTGCCGAACTCGCCCCCGCCCTGCCCCAGTCCGACAACGCCTTCAAGATCGACCTGGCCCAGAGGACGGTCGTGGCCGTGCTGCGGAACCTCAACGCCGAGCGGAGCGCATCATGACCACACAGACCAGAACGGGTTCCGAGCACGGCGCGGACGCGTCCGTACCTGTCGGGGGCGCGGTCGGCCGACCGGTCGACCGCCGGGACGGCCACGCGAAGGTGACCGGGGCGGTGCGGTTCTCCGCCGAGCACCCGTATCCGAACCTCACGTACGCGACGCTGGTGCACGCCACAGTCGCCCGGGGCACGATCACCGGCATCGACACGGCCGCAGCGGCCGCAGTGCCGGGTGTCGTGGCTGTCCTCACCCACCTCAACGCACCGAGGATCCGCCCGGCGCGTAACCACAACATCGTGCGGGACCTGGGACCGAGCGTGTCGGGGACCAGCCTCGACTACCTCAACACCGATCAGGTCTTCTGGGACGGTCAGCCGATCGCCGTCGTGGTCGCGGAGACCTCGGCCGCGGCGAACGAGGCCGCCCCGCTCGTGGAAGTGACGTACGAGCCGCTGCCCGCGCGGGTGGACTTCACTGTCGAGCACAAGAACGCCACCGCGGCGAAGGGCGACCTCACGTTCGCCGGCCACTCGAAAAAGGGTGACGCGGAGGCGGCGCTGGCGGCTGCGGAGGTTTCGGTCGACTTGCGCTACACCACGCCCGGCCTGCAGCACAACGCGATCGAGCCGCACGCGACGGTCGCCGTCTGGGACGGTGACCACCTCACCGTGCACGACACCGCCCAGGCCATCGACCAGACCAGCCGCTACCTGGCCTGGCGGTTCGGTGTGCCGGCGTCCCACGTCCGCGTCCGTGCCGAGTTCGTAGGGGGCGGCTTCGGCGGGAAGTTCGCCGTCTGGCCCGGCACGGTCATCGCGGCGATGGCGGCCAAGGCAGTCGGGCGGCCCGTGCGCCTGGCGCTGAGCCGCAGGGCCGTCAGCCGCGTCACCGGTGGGCGTACCGCCTCGACCAACCGGATCGCGCTCGGTGCGACCCGCGACGGTCTGCTCACCTCGCTGATCCAGGACAGTATCACCCGCACCGGCTCGGCCGGGGGCCTGCTGGAGGCGACCAGCTCGCCGGCCCGGCACCTCTACGGCGCCCAGAACATGCTGACCCGGCAGAACCTCGTCGCCATGGATCTGATGCCCAACACCTGGCTGCGCGCCCCCGGCGAGGCGATCGGCAGCTTCGTGCTGGAATCGGCGATGGACGAACTCGCCTACGAACTGTCCATGGATCCGATCACCCTCCGGCTGCGCAACGAGCCCGCGACGGATCCCACGGGTGGCAAGAAGTTCTCCCAGCGGATGCAGCGCGAAGTCTTCGAGACCGGTGCCGAACACTTCGGCTGGGCGCACCGCACCCCCGAACCCCGTTCCATGCGGGACGGCGAGTGGCTCGTCGGGATGGGCATGGCTACCGCCTACCACCCGGTCGTGCGCCTGGTCGCCGACGTCAAGGTGCGGCTGAGCGACGACGGCAGCGCGCTCGTGCAGTGCGGTTTCCACGAGATGGGCATGGGCGCCGCGACCGTACAGGCACAGATCGCCGCGGACGCGCTCGGCGTCGCCTACGAGAAGGTCCAAGTCCAGTACGGCGACTCGGCCCTGCCGTCCGGCCCGATGGCCGGCAACTCCAACCAGACGGCGACGGTGGCCACCAGCGTCCTCGCCGCGTGCGCCGAGCTGACCCGGAAGGTGGGCGCCCTGGCCCGGCGTACGGGCACGACCGGTCAGGGACCGGCGGCCGCCCTGCGCGCGGCGGGGCGTCCGTTCATCGAGGCCTCGGTCGGATCGGACACCCGGCTGGGAGCGCTGGGCACTCAGGGTCGCTTCCTGGCCAACTTCCTGAAGGACCAGCGCTGGTCCAAGGCCGCCCGTGGCGCGCAGTTCTGTGAGGTGCGGGTGAACGCCGACACCGGCGAACTGCGGATCTCGCGCTGGCTCGGCATGTTCGACGTCGGCCGCGTCATCAACCCCAAGACCGCGGCCAGTCAGCTGCGTGGCGCCGTGGTCATGGGCATCGGTATGGCGCTGTCGGAACAGAGCCTGATCGATCCCCGTAACGGGCGCACCATGAGCGCCGGGCTCGACTCCTACTACGTGCCCGTGCACGCCGACATCCCCCCGATCGACGTCGACTGGCTCGACGAGCCGGACAAGACGATGCCCCTGGGCATCATCGGGCTGGGCGAGGTCGGCATGACCGGCGTGGCGGCCGCGATCGCGAACGCCGTCTATCACGCGACGGGCAAGCGGATCCGGGATCTGCCGATCACGCTGGACAAGCTGCTCTGACGGCGGCCCGTTCGCGCACCACGACACGACACGAAAGCAACCTGCATGCTGGACATGGCGGACGAGTTGAACCGCTGGCTCGAGGAAGGACGCGACTTCGCCGTGGCCACGGTCGTTGCCGTCAGCGGCAGCGCACCACGCGGGCCGGGCGCCGCGCTCGCCGTCGACGCCGACGGCACCGCCATCGGCTCCGTGTCCGGCGGCTGTGTGGAAGGCGCGGTCTACGACCTGTGCGCTCAGGCGCTCGCCGACGGTGAGACGGTGCGCGAGCGGTTCGGCTACAGCGACGAGGACGCCTTCGCCGTCGGCCTGACCTGCGGCGGCGTCCTCGACATCCTGGTCACCCCGGTGCGCGCCGACGGACCGGACAGGAAGGCGCTCCAGACGGTGCTGTCGGCCGCCGTCCGGGGCGAGGCAGTGGCACTCGCCCGCATCGTCCACGGCCCGGCCGAGCTCCTGGGACGGGCGCTGGCGGTCCGCCTCGACGGATCGTACGAAGGTGACCTCGGCGGACGCCCGGACCTGGAGCGGGCCGTTGTCGACGAAACCCGCTCCCTGCTTGACGCCGGCCGCACCGGCACCTTCGCCATCGCGCAGGACGGCTCCCACTGCGAGCCAGCCCTGAGCGTGTTCGTCGAGTCGAGCGTGCCGCCGCCGCGCATGATTGTCTTCGGCGCCATCGACTTCGCCGCCGCGCTGGTGCGTATAGGCAAGTTCCTCGGCTACCACGTCACCGTGTGCGACGCCCGGCCCGTGTTCGCCACTCGGACCCGCTTTCCCGAGGCCGACGACATCGTGGTCGACTGGCCGCACCGCTACCTGCACCAGACCGACACCGACGACCGCACGGTGGTGTGCGTCCTCACCCACGATGCCAAGTTCGACGTACCCCTCCTGGAAGCGGCTCTGCGGCTGCCGGCCGCCTACATCGGCGCGATGGGCTCCCGCCGCACCCACGCCGACCGCGACCGCAGACTCCGCGAAGCCGGCCTCACCGACGCCGAACTGACCCGCCTGCACTCACCCATCGGCCTCGACCTCGGCGCCCGCACACCCGAGGAGACCGCCCTGTCCATCGCCGCCGAGATCGTCGCCACACGCCACGGCGGAACAGGCCTGCCCCTGAGCAAGTCGCACACGCCGATCCATCACGGCACCGCAGCGCGCCGATGCCTTCCCGGGGACGGTGGTGGTCGATTTGAATAACGAAAATGATCGGTTTAGTATTAACGGGAAACCGGTCGGTTTCCCCCTGTGGGGCGTCCGCAGGTTCCCGGTTCGGCGATGGTGCCGTCCGGTCATCTCCCGATGTAACTGTGTTGTCCAGGCCGGAGTAAGTCATGAATGGAATGCATCCCTTCCGCGTGCTGCGTGCGAGACCCCTGTGGATCGCCAGCGGCGTGATCACCGGTGTCCTCGCGCTGCTGTTCGCCGTGCTGTATGTCGGCGCCAACATCGACCCGGCCGGTCACATGAAGGACCTGCCAGTCGGGCTGGTCAATGCCGACAAGGGGGCTGCCGTCGGCGGTAAGCAGGTCAACCTGGGGGCCCAGATCACCGACTCGATCAAGAAGTCCACCGCGGGCGGGGAGAAGATCGACTGGAAGGTGATGGACGAGAAGGAGGTGAAGGAGGAACTCGGCAAGGGCAAGCTCTACGGAGCGCTGGTCGTGCCCGCCGACTTCACGTCCTCGGTCACCGCCCTGACCAGCACCACGGCCGCGGAAACCCCCGTCCGACCAACCCTGACAGTGCTGACTAACCAGTCCGCCGGCAGCCTGGGCTCCAGCCTGGCCCGGGTCGCGACGACACAGGCCGCTGAGAGCGCCTCGCTCAACATCGGCAAGGGGCTGACCGCGCAGATCGGCGCCCAGCAGGCGAAGCTGCCCGCCGCGGCCCGCGTCCTGCTCGCCGACCCGGCCGCCGTCGCGGTCAAGGACGGGCATCCACTCGACTCGCACAGCGGCCTGGGCCTGACGGCGTTCTACTACGCGCTCGCCCTCGTGGTGTGCGGCATGCTCTCCGCCAACGTGATCAGCGGCCAGGTCGACCACGCCCTCGGCTACACCCACAACGACATGGGCCCCCTGCGCCTGCACCGTCCCCTGATCCGGGCGACCCGAGTGCAGACCCTCGCC
>NZ_JBEXCS010000075.1:0-49025 GCF_040605395.1 Streptomyces sp. NPDC005648
GCCCGCCCCCCCGGCGCTCGCCAGGCTGCGGCTGTTCGGCGCGTTCGGGCTGGAGGACGCCGGCGGGAGCATCCCCGTTCCGGCGAACGAGCAGGCCGACTGCGACTCGGCCGGCCCGCCGCGTCCTGCTGAAGAGGGGGAGGGTCAGCAGGAGTTGGTGATGTAGTTCTCGGTGGGGGCGAGCAGGTGCTCGGCCCAGACGGTGTGCATCTTGACGTAGGCGTCCGGGTTCAGAAGGTCCGAGACCTGCTGGCCCAGCGACTCCTCCAGGTGCGCCGAGTCGATGTGCTGGAGCAGCACGCCGAGGGTGTCGTCGGAGACGCTGCCGGCGCCGTTGACGGCGGGCGTGAGGATCGACTCGATCCAGACGGTGTGCATCTTGAGGTAGCTGTCGAGGTTCAGCGCGTCCTGCACCTGCTGGCCCGGGGACTCCTCCAGATGCGCCTTCTCGATGTGCTGGAGGATCGGCAGCAGCACCTGCTGGACACTGACACACTGCTCGTCACCGCCGCCGGTACCGCCGGAGCCGCTGCCCCCGCCGGTCGAACCGCCCGTGGAGCCCCCGGTGGAGCCGCCCGTCGAGCCACCTGTGGACCCGCCGGTCGAGCCACCCGTCGACCCACCCGTGCCGCCGCCGGTGCCGCCACCCGTACCGCCGCCCGAGGAGCCGCCGGAGGAGCCCGAGCCGTCGGCGACCACGGTGATCGAGGCCGTCATGTCCGGGTGGACCGCGCAGTAGTAGTCGTACGTCCCCGCCTTGGTGAAGGTGTACGACCAGCTGTCGCCCTTCTGGAGCGTGCCGGAGTCGAACTTGGCCGGGCCGCTGGTGGTGGTGACGGTGTGCGGAGCGGTGTCCTCGTTGACCCACTTCACCGTCTCGCCGACCTTCACCGTGAGCTTCGGGGTGCTGAAGGCGTAGTTCTTGATCTCGATGGTGTGGTCGGCCGCGGCGGCCTCGGTGGACGTGTGGTCCATGTTGGCCATCGGCCGGACGGCGGCGGCCGGCGCCGCCTGCTGCGGGGCCGCGGCCCCGGCGGACGCCTGCAGCAGACCCAGCCCGGCGACGGCCGCGATGCCCGCGCCCACGCCGGTGGCCAGCAGCACCCGGTTGCCCGCCCGGGAGCGCCGCGGGCGGCGGGGAGCGGTGGTTTCTTCACTGTGCATGGTGGTGCGTCTCCCTTGTGAGATTCCCCTGGCCCTGGTGCGGGCAGGGGGGTCGGGCGATGCCGGTCAGCGGCCGGGGGCGGACGTGACCAGCAGACTCGTCGCGGCGAGCACGACGAGGACGAGCCCCGTCTCCGCCGCGACCGAGTGGACGAAGGGCCGTACGGTGGCGCGGTCGCCGCGCAGCAGTACGGCGATGTCGAGCCGGGTCCGCACCCAGCCGCGACTGCGGTGCGCGATCACCAGCACCAGGGCCAGTACGGCGAGTTTGAGCAGGAGCAGCCGCCCGTAGCCGGTGTCGAGGAGGGCGCCGAAGGAGCCGACGACCTGCCAGGTCAGCACGGTGCCCGCCGCCGCGATCGCGGTGACGGACACCGCGGCGAGGGTGGAGTAGCCGGGGATCACGGCCGACAGCTCCTCGGGCCTGCGCCGGGGCAGCACCCCCAGCAGCAGGAGGGTCAGCCCGCCGAGCCACAGCGAGACACCGAGCAGATGCACCAGGTCGGCCACCGCGCCCCAACCCGGGTGCGTGCCCTCGGAGTTGTGCCCGGTCATGCTGGTCGTGCGCAGCAGTCCGAGCGCCACCGCCAGGGCACCGACCCGCCAGCCCGGCGAGCGGGTCGCCCGGTCACCGCCCTGCAGTACGGCGGCCAGCACGATGGCCGCGAGCACCCACATCAGCACCCGGCAGGCGGCGACGACGCCGACCTCGGTGTTCAACAGGCCGGTGTAGGTGGCCGGTCGGAACACGTCTTTGAGGGTGCCCAGGGCGCCGTACGCGCCCTGGAGGCCCGGCGCGAGCAGGCTCGCGGTGAGACCGGCGGTCCAGGAGACGGTGAGGATGCGACGGGTACGGCGGTCCTGGGCGCCGTCCGGCCACAGCATCGCGAGGAAGCCGAGGCCGCCGACGTAGAGGGCGAGCGCGAGATAGCCGAGCCAGCGCACCGCGGCCCAGACCCTGCGGACCGTCTCGCTGGGCTGAGGGGCGGCCTGGGCCGGGGAGCCGGACGCGTCGGTGCCACCGCCCTCGGCGGACGCCGGTTTCGCGGTGAGACGGAAGGTGAGCGTGCCCGAGGTGGGATGCCCGTCCTCCATGTCAAGCACCTGCCAAGTCAGGGTGAGGCGGTCCTGGCCGGTGGTCCCGGGGACGGTGACCCGGACGGAGTCGCCGCCCTGCCCGGTCCGCGACAACGTCAACGGCCGGCCCGCCACCTCGATGTGGACGTCGTCGAGCTCGACCGGCTCGCTGAAGGTCAGCCGGACGGTCGCGGGGGTGTGGGCGAGGCGGGCCCCGGCCTTCGGGCTTGAGGAGTCGAGCTCCGTGTGGGCGGAGGCCGGGGACGCCGAGAGGAGGAGAGCGGTGAGCGCGGTGAGGAGGGTGAGCAGGAGGGACGGGATGCGGGGTCTCATGGCAGGAGCTCCGACAGGACGGAGGGGGAGGCCAGGCCGACGCAGAGGGAGGACAGGGTGTCGGTGCCGGCCGCGGGCGAGGGGGAGGGGGACGGGGAGGCCGACGCGGCTGCCGACGGGGCCAGGAGCCCGCCCAGAAGACCGGTGACCGGGGTGGCCACACCGTTCAACAGGGGCTTCACCAGGCTGACTTGGCCGTCCTGGCAACCGGCCGGGGGCGACGGGGCCGGGGTGGGAGAGGGTGAGGGGGAGTCCGTGCCGCTGCCCCCGCCCGCGCTGCCGCTCCCCTCCCCGCCGCCGTGATCGTGGCCGCCCGTTCCGCCCGTCGTGGGTGATGTGCCGCCGGCCACGGGGATTCCCGCGTCTCCACCCCCTGCCCAGTAACCGCCCGCCGCCCCCGCCCCCGCCCCCGCCGTTCCGGCGGAGGTGTCGGGCGGGCCGGTCTCGGAGCGGGAGGTGGGCTGACGGGTGGGGGACGGCGTTCGGGAGACCGGCGGGGCGGCGGTGTCGACGGTCGGCGGTGGGGAGACACCGATGCCCGAGGCGTATCCGAGTACGACGACGACGGCCGCGACGAGCGCGCCCGCGACGATCTCGTCACGATGGTCTCCTGGCCAGGAAGCCCTGGCGAAGAAGGACATGGTCCCTCCTGACGCTGTGGGTGAACGGCGGTGACCAGGAGTGGACAGCCGGGACGATTCCCGTCCGCTACACGTCCGTTAATCGATCGTTTCGTTGCCTCTTAATCAAGGTGGGGTGGTCTGTGAGAACGGACCTCACCACCCCAATGGGCGTATTGCATTTCGTGAAGAAATAGGAGGCATCGTGAATTCGAACGCCCGGGGCATTTCTTTCTTCACTGAATCACCGTGAATGCATATGCCTTATGTCTCGGCCGACCCGAGCCGCCGGCTGACATCCGGCCCCGTCCCCGTCGCAAGATCTCTCACAGCGCCCCGCGCGGCTCTGTGCGCCCGGTGTAACCCCTGATGACCGGCTCAGGAGACACCCGTGTAATGGGCATTTCGTACCGTCACAAAAGCTCCACCCGTACGGGACGATCATGAGAGGCAGGGGGTGCCCGTGGCCGCGCCGGACTCGCGGAACGCCGACACGACGACGGCGACGAAGGTGCGGACGGTCTGCTCCTACTGCGGTGTGGGCTGCGGCATCGTCCTCGATGTCGGGATGGGCCCGGACGGACGTCGTACGGTCCTCAAGGCCACCGGCGACAAGGAGCACCCCGCGAACTTCGGCCGCCTGTGCACCAAGGGCGCGACCACCGCCGACATGCTCTCCGCTCCCGGACGGCTGACCACCGCCCTCGTACGGCCGGAGCGGGGTGAGGAGCCGGTGCCGAGCGGGGTCGCGGCGGCGATCGGTGAGACGGCCCGGCGGCTGCGCGCCATTCTCGACCGGCACGGGCCCGACGCCCTCGCCTTCTATGTCTCCGGGCAGCTGAGCCTGGAGGCGCAGTACCTGGCGAACAAACTCGCCAAGGGGTTCGTGCGGACCAACCAGATCGAGTCCAACTCCCGCCTGTGCATGGCCAGCGCGGGCACCGGCTACAAGCTGTCCCTCGGCGCCGACGGGCCCCCGGGCTCCTACCAGGACTTCGACCGCGCCGATCTCTTCCTCGTCATCGGCTCCAACATGGCCGACTGCCACCCCGTTCTGTTTCTGCGGATGATGGAGCGGGTGAAGTCGGCGGGCGCCAAGGTCGTCGTGGTCGACCCCCGGCGCACCACCACCGCCGAGAAGGCCGATCTCTTCCTCCAGATCAAGCCGGGTACCGATCTCGCCCTGCTCAACGGTCTGTTGTACCTCCTGCACGAGAACGGGCACACCGACCCCGAGTTCATCGCCCGGCACACCGAGGGCTGGGACGACATGCCCGCCTTCCTCGCCGACTACCCGCCCGCCACCGTCGCCGGGATCACCGGTCTCGCCGAGGACGACATCCGTACGGCCGCCCGGCTGATCGGCGAGGCGGGCGAGTGGACCAGTTGCTGGACCATGGGCCTCAACCAGTCCACGCACGGCACCTGGAACACCAACGCGCTGGTCAATCTGCATCTGGCGACGGGCGCCATCTGCCGCCCCGGCAGCGGCCCCTTCTCGCTCACCGGGCAGCCCAACGCCATGGGCGGCCGGGAGATGGGGTACATGGGCCCCGGGCTGCCCGGCCAGCGGTCCGTGCTCGTCGCCGAGGAGCGGGCGTTCGCCGAGGAGCTGTGGGGCCTTACGGCGGGGAGCGTACGGGCCGACGGGGTCGGCCGGGGCACCGTCGAGATGTTCCGCAAGATGGCCGACGGCGAGATCAAGGCCTGCTGGATCATCTGCACCAACCCCGTCGCCTCCGTCGGCAACCGCAAGACCGTCATCGAGGGCCTGGAGGCCGCCGAACTCGTCGTCACCCAGGACGTGTTCGCCGAGACCGAGACCAACGCCTACGCCGACATCGTGCTGCCCGGCGCCCTGTGGACCGAGGCCGAGGGCGTCCTGGTCAACAGCGAGCGCGACCTCACCCTGGCCCGGCCCGCCGCCGACCCGCCGGGCGAGGCGATGGCCGACTGGCGGATCATCGCGGGTGTCGCCCGGGAGATGGGCTTCGAGGAGGGCTTCTCGTACGACAGCGCCGAGGACGTCTTCGAGGAGATCAAGCGGTTCTGGAACCCGAAGACGGGCTGGGACCTGCGCGGGGTGACGTACGAGCGGCTGCGCCGGACGCCCGTGCAGTGGCCGGCGGCGAGCGAGGAGGGCCACGACCGCAATCCCGTCCGCTACGTCGACGACCGGGACGGCACGCTCACCTTCCCCACCCCGACCGGACGTGCCGTGTTCTTCGCCCGGCCGCACATCCCGGCCGCCGAGATGCCGGACGACGACTACCCGTTCGTCCTCAACACCGGGCGGCTGCAGCACCAGTGGCACACGCTCACCAAGACCGCGAAGGTGGCCAAGCTCAACAAGCTGAACCCCGGGCCGTTCGTGGAGCTGCATCCGCGGGACGCGGCGGACCTCGGTGTCACCGACGGTGATTCGGTGGAGGTCGCGTCGCGACGCGGCCGGGCCGTGCTGCCCGCCGTGGTCACCGACCGTGTACGGCCCGGGAGTTGCTTCGCTCCCTTCCACTGGAACGACCTGTTCGGCGAGTACCTCAGCGTCAACGCGGTGACCAGCGACGCCGTCGATCCGCTGTCCTTCCAGCCCGAGTTGAAGGTGTGCGCGGTCTCGCTGACCAAGGTGTCGACACCGGTGTCGGTGCGGACACCGGGAGAGCGGACGGCGGTCGAGGTCGCTCCGAGCGCCGTGCTGCCGGGCACCGCCGACCCGTTCGGGCTCGCACCCGCCCCGCCGCCCGTCCTGACCGCCCGGGAACGGCAGTACCTGGTCGGCTTCCTCGCCGGCATCCCGGCCGGAAGCCCCGGAGTGCCCGTGCTGCCGCCGTCGGCCCCCTTCAGCCCCGAACACGCGCTGTGGGTGAACGGCGTACTGGCCGGAATGTACTCCCGCGGCACCGCCCCCACCCCCGCCGTGCCATCCGCTCCCGGGCGTGAGGTCGTCATCCTGTGGGCCTCGCAGACCGGCAACGCGGAGGACTTCGCCGCCGCCACCGCCGAGCGGCTCAAGACCGACGGACACGCCGCCTCGCTGCTCGGCATGGACGAGGTCGACCCCGCGGCCCTGCCGTCCGGCGCCGACCTGCTGCTGATCACCAGCACCTTCGGCGACGGCGACGCCCCCGACAACGGCTCCGGCTTCTGGGAGACCCTGGCCGCGTCCGACACCCCGGGCATGGCGGGCCGGCGCTACGCCGTCCTCGCCTTCGGCGACTCCTCCTACGACGACTTCTGCGGCCACGGCCGCCGTCTCGACCAACGTCTGGACGAACTGGGCGCCCTGCGCCTCGCCCCGCGCACGGACTGCGAACCGGACTACGAGGACGCGGCCCACGCCTGGCTCGACCAGGTGCTCACCGCACTGTCCGGCACCCCGTCACCAGCCCCCGCGGGGCCGGCCGGCACCCCGTCACCGTCCCCCACGGACTCGCCCCGAACCCCGGAGCGAACCCCGGCCCCCGCCGCGCGCACCCCCGCCGCTCCCCGTCCGAGCAAACCCGCCCCCGTCCTCGCCCGACTCACCGGCAACCGCCTCCTCAGTCTCCCCGGCGCGGGCAAGGAGGTCCGGCGGTTCACCTTCGACACCCGCGACAGCGAGACGCCCCTGCTCTACGACGCCGGTGACGCGCTCGGTGTGCGGCCGCTCAACTCCCCCCGTCTGGTGGGGGAATGGCTCGCCGTCACCGGTCTCGACGCGGACACCGTCGTAGCGCTGAACGCCGTGGGGGAAGTCCCGCTGCGTGAAGCCCTGTCGCGGTATCTCGACATCACCCGGATCACCCCCGCACTGCTGCGTTTCGTCACCGAACGGGCGCGTGATCCACGGGAGTTGAAGAAGCTGACCCGTCCCGACAACAAGGGTGAGCTGGCCAAGTGGTCGTGGGGACGCCAGGCCGTGGACGTCGTCGCCGAGCACGGGGTGCGGGCGGACGCGCAGGAGTGGGCCGAGACGCTGGGGAGGCTGCAGCCGCGGCTGTACTCCATATCGTCCAGCCCGCTCACCGACCCGCACCTGGTGTCGCTCACCGTCTCCGTCGTCCGCTACGAGAACCTGGCCGGCCGCCCGCGCCAGGGCGTCTGCTCCCCCTTCCTCGCCGACGCCGAGCCGGACACCCCGGTCCCCGTCCACGTCCAGCGCTCCGCCCACTTCCACCCGCCCGCCGACCCGGCCGCACCGATGGTGATGGTCGGACCCGGCACCGGGGTCGCCCCCTTCATCGGCTTCCTGGAGCAGCGCCGCGCCCTCGGCCACCGGGGCGCCAACTGGCTCTTCTTCGGCGAACAGCACCGGGCGACCGACTTCTACTACGAGGAGGAGCTCACCGGGTTTCTCGCCGACGGCACCCTCGACCGTCTGGACACCGCCTTCTCCCGCGACCAGCGGACCAAGGTGTACGTCCAGGACCGGATGCGCGAACACGGCCCCCAGCTGTGGTCCTGGCTCCAGGACGGCGCCCACCTCTATGTGTGCGGGGACGCGTCCCGTATGGCCAAGGACGTCGAGCAGGCGCTGAAGGACATCGCCGTGGCGCACGGGGGGCTGGACGAGGCGGGGGCGGCGGCGTACGTGAAGCAGCTGGCGAACGACAAGCGATATGTCAGGGACGTCTACTGAAACTAGGCTTTCCGCCATGAGGGAACTCGCGGACACAGCACTCCAGTGGGCGGCCCGGCACCGTACGGCGGTCCTCGCCCGGCCCCTCACCGAGCGGGGCTTCGGGCCCCGGCACCCCGCCGACGCGCTCCTCGTCGACGCCGACGGGAACTGCCACGGCACGCTCTACCGGGGCGCCTTCGACCGGCAGCTCGTGGCGGAGGCCGCCTCGCTGCCGCCCGGGCACACCTCCCGGGTCGTGCCGGTGGCCGTGCACGACGAGGGGGTGCGGGACGCCGGGCTCACCTGCGGCGGGCAGGCCGAGATCCTGCTCCAGCCGCTGGCCTCGCTGCCCGCCCGGTGGTGGGAGCTGCTCGCGGCGGGCGCCGACGCGGCGCTCGTCACCTGGCTGGACGAGTGGCGTACGCACGCGGTGAGCGCCGTCGTCACGCGGGACGGCAAGGCCGACGGGCCGGACGTGCCGCCCCAGGCCGCCGAGTGCGCGCGTGCGCTGCTGGTCCGGCATCGGGCGGGACGTGAGGTGCATGCCACCGACGCCGGGCTGTGCCTCGTCGAGACCTGCCCCGCCGTCCCGCACCTGGTGGTCGTGGGCGGCGGCGAACTCGCCGAACTCCTCGTCGCCCAGGCCGGACTGCTCGGCTGGCAGGCCACGGTGACAGGCACCGCGCGGGACGCCGGCAAGCTGCTCGCCGAACGCCCCGCCTGCGCCTGTCTGGTCATGCTCAGCCATGAGCCCGACGTGGACGTCCCGACCCTGCACACCGCGCTGACCTCCGGTATCGCCTACGTCGGCGCCCTCGGCTCCCGGCACACCCAGGAGCGCCGTGCCGCCGGCCTGACGGCGGCCGGCCTCGGCGACGACCACCTCGGCCGCATCCACGGCCCCATCGGCCTCGACATCGGCGCCCGCACCCCCGCCGAGACGGCGATGGCCGTCTGCGCGGAGGTACTGGCGACACTGGACCGCTAGGGCCTGGCGCAAGCCGCGTGGACGGGGGGCTACTTCTTTCCGAGGAGCTGGTTCATCTCGGTGATCTCGGCGCTCTGGCCGCTGATGATGTCACCGGCCATGGAGACGGCGGGGGCGTAGGAACCCTTGGCCTTCTCGGTCTTCGCCATCTCGATGGCGCCGTTGTGGTGCTCGATCATCATGGTCAGGAACATGGTGTCGAACTCCTTGCCGGACATGTTCTTCAGTTCCGTCATGTCCTTGTCGCTCATCATTCCGTCCATGCCGGCCATCCCGCCCATCCCGGACATCGACGGCATCGGCGAGGGATTGCCCATCTCCATGTTCCAGGACTTCATCCAGCCGTTCATCGTCTGGATCTCCGGGTCCTGCGCCTTCTCGATCCGTGCGGCGAGGTCCTTCACCTGGGGCGAGGAGGCCCGGTCGGCGGCGAGCTTCGCCATCTCCAGGGCCTGCTGGTGGTGCGGGACCATGCCCTGCGCGAAGGCCATGTCCTGGTCGTTGTGCGCGGCCGCGGTCGACGAGGCCGTCGACGAGGCGGCGGAGTCGTGGTGGCCGCCGCTGCCTCCGCTGTCGCTGTCGTTGCCGCAGGCGGTGAGGGCGAGGGAGCCGACGACCGCCGCCGCGACCAGGAACGTACGGGTGTTGCGCATGGTTGAACTCCTGCTGTGCGAAGGGATTTCAGACGTGCCGGAGCGCACCGCGACGCCGTTTCACGGTCGCGGCGCGGGGCCTGTCTAGATCCGCAGGAGTTGGAGTTCCGCCAGATCGGGCGGCGCGCGGGCGCCGTCCGGTGCCGTGCTCGCGTACGGGCACGGGGTACCGGGGCGGACGGGGACGGCCATCGGGTCGGCGACGAGCGCGGGCAGGCTGGGCCCACCGCTCACCGCGCCGGACGCACAGGTCTGGTCGGCGTGGTGGACATGGCCGCCGCCGCAGTGCCCGTAGCCCGGGCAGTCGGCATGACCGACGGACACCACCGTCATCTGCCGGGACGGCGCGGAGTGCGCCTCGACGGCGCCGCCGGGCGCCAGGGCGTGCATCCCGAACAGCCCGGCCAGCAGCGCGAGCACCAGGAACGCCCGCCACCGCACGGGGTGCGGCGGCGCGGGTCGGTGCTGTGCGCGGGCTGTCACGGCGCTCATGTTACGCATGTGGCGACGGCCGCGCGGACGCTCACCCGACGCCGTCCCGGCCGGCGGTCCATGTGATACGCGGCGGCACCACCCGCGCGCACAGCGGGGCGCCGTGGGCGTCGGCCAGCCCCGGCCGCCCGACCAGCAGCCCCTCGCGCACGGCCGCGTCGAGCACCTCGCCGGGCACGGCGCCGAGCATCAGCCTGGCCCGCCGGAACATGGTGAACGCACCGGAGCCGTCGACCGTACCCCAGGACAGATACACGAACCGACCCTCCGGAACGACCTTGCGCATACGGTCCCTTGACGTCCGTCCCCGCCGCCGAGGCCACGGCGGCGCACTCCGGCGTCCAGCTCACCGACCCGGCGTCGCCCGGCTGCGGATCCAGCAGCTCGGCCGTCACGCCGTCACCGCCTCGGTCCGTTCCCTCCTGTGGGTTTCCAGTCCGTTCCTGTGCGCGGGGGCATCCGCCGGGCGGGGCCGCCCCCGCGCGTGGCAGGATCGGGCGCCATGACGGCGTCTGCTGCGGTACGCGGGCTGCGCGCGGCGGTGTTCGCCGCGCTCTGTGTGCTGCTCGCGGCCGGGGGACACACGCTCGCGACCGGGATGACCCCGGCCGTGTGGGCGCAGGCCGTCGGGTTCGTACCGGTCTTCGGGGCCGGGTACCTGCTGGGCGGTCGGGAGCGGTCGCTGGGCGCCATCGGCGCCGGCACCCTCACCGCGCAGGCCGGACTGCACCTCACCTTCGACGCGGTGGGACCGCACTCGGCGATGGTCATGCCCGGGATGCACATGTCGTCCCACGCCCACGCCGTCACCCCGCACGCCACCGCCGTCCATGTCGCGGCGGCCCTGGCCCTGACCTGGTGGCTGCGCCGCGGCGAGGCCGCCCTGTGGTCGCTGCTGCGCCGGACCGCCGCCCTGGTGCCGGGTCTGCTGGCCTGGTGGCGGGTGAGCGGCGGGGCGCTCCGGGTGCCGGACGCGCCGGATTCCGTACGACGGCCGTGTGCCGAGGGGCCGCGGCCGCTGAGGTCGCTCCTGCTGCGGCACGCGCTGCGGCGGCGCGGGCCGCCGGCGGGGACTCCGTACCCGATCTGACCCCGACACACTTTCCCAGTACGGAGACTCACCCACCCATGTCCTCAGTACGCCTCGCCGTGCGCCGCGCCGCGGCCGTCACGGCGCTCGCCGCCACCGCCGTGCTCGCCGCGGCCGGCATCGCCTCCGCGCATGTCACCGTCCACCCCGACAGCTACGCCAAGGGGGCCACCGACGGCCTCCTGACCTTCCGCGTCCCCAACGAGGAGGACAGCGCCGGCACCACCAAGGTGCAGGTCTTCCTGCCCACCGACCACCCCGTGCTCGGCGTCCTGGTCGCCCCGCAGGACGGCTGGACCGCCAAGGTCACCACCAGCAAGCTCAAGACGCCGGTGAAGACCGACGACGGCACCATCACGGACGCGGTGTCCGAGATCACCTGGACCGGCGGGAAGATCGGGGCCGGCCAGTTCGAGGACTTCCACGTGGCGTTCGGGCAACTTCCCGACGACACCGACCAGTTGGCCTTCAAGACCCTTCAGACGTACTCCGACGGCAAGGTCGTCCGCTGGATCGAGGAGACCGAGCCGGGCGCGGACGAGCCGGAGGACCCGGCGCCGGTGCTCAAGCTGACGGCCAAGGGCGTGTCGGACGAGGGTGCGTCGGACGAGGGCACTTCGGCCGCGTCGCCGCTGCCCTCGAAGACCTCGGCGGCGGTCGCCTCCTCGGACTCCGCCGACTCCACCGCGCGCGGGCTCGGCATCGCCGGGCTGGTCGTCGGTGTGCTGGGGCTGGCGGCCGCCGGGTTCGCCGTCGTACGCGGCCGCAACAGCGGGGCGCGGTCCGAGTAGCGGACCTTCCCCGGCCTCGCGGCGGACGACCGCCGCGAGGTCTCCGCGGTGAGGGGGGCCGGGGCGGACCCCCGGCCCGTCTCACCGACGGAACATCCGTGCCAGCCCGGCCGCCGCGCCGACCGCGCCCACCCCCGCCCCGCCCAGCGCCAGCGCCTTGCCCAGACGCCCGGGCGGGGCGGGGCGTACGTCCTCGCCCACTCCGTACGCGCTGCCGTGTTCGCCGTCCCTCAGCGCCGAGGCCAGCAGCTCCGCCACATGCACTCCCTCATGGCCGCCGCTGTCGAACTCGTGGACCTGGGTCCGGCAGCTGAACCCGTCGGCGAGCAGCACGGTCGACGCGTCCTCCTCCCGCAGCCGGGGCAGCAGCACCCGCTCGGCACACGCCTCGCTGACCTCCAGATGCCCGCGCTCGAAGCCGAAGTTGCCCGCGAGGCCGCAGCACCCGGACTCCAGCCGCTCGACCTCCACCCCGGCCCGGCGCAGCAGCTCCTGGTCGGCCTCCCAGCCCAGGACCGCGTGCTGGTGGCAGTGCACCTGGGCCACCGCCCGCGCGGAACGGTCCGGCACATGCGGCGGCTCGTACCCGGGGGAGTGCTCGGTGAGCAGCTCCGCCAGCGTCACCGTCCGGTCGCGCAGCCGGCGCACGTCCCGGTCGCCGGGGAACAGCTCGTCCGCGTCCGAGCGGAACACCGTAGTACAGCTGGGCTCCAGCCCGACCACCAGCCCGCCGGCCCGGACATGGCCGGCGAGATGCCGGACCGTCCGCCCCAACACCCGCTCGGCCATCCCGAGTTGACCGGTGGAAATCCAGGTGAGCCCACAACACAGCGGTTCCTGAGGCAGTGTCACCCGCCATCCCGCCCGCTCGAGGACCTCCACCGCGGCCCGGCCGACATGCGGATGGAAGAAGTTGGTGAACGTGTCCGGCCACAGCAGCACACTCCCGCGCGCCCCGTCGCCGTACGTCTCCCGCCGCCCCGCGAACCACTGCTGCAAGGTCCGTGGGGCGAACAGCGGCACCTCACGGTCCTCGACGCCCGCGGCCGCGACGGCCGCCCTCGACAGGCCCGGTGTGTGCGTGAGCGCGTTGACGACCGGCCCGAGCCGGGCCCGCCCCACCGTCTGCGCCACCATCGGCAGCCAGCCCATCGACCAGTCGGAGCGAGGCCGGCGCCATGGCCGCCCCTCGTAGTGGTGGGAGAGGAACTCCGCCTTGTACGTGGCCATGTCGACGTCGGCCGGGCAGTCGTGCTTGCACCCCTTGCAGGACAGACAGAGGTCCAGGGCGTCCCGTACGGCCTGCGACCGCCAGCCGTCCCGCACCGCACCGTCCCCGTGGCCGTCGAGCATCTCGAACAGCAGCCGGGCCCGCCCCCGCGTCGAGTGCTCCTCCTCCCGGGTGACCTGGTAGGAGGGACACATCACCGAGCCGCCCTTGTTGGTCAGCTGCCGGCATTTCCCCACGCCCACACACCGGTTGGCGGCCTCCGCGAAGTTCCCGCCGTCGTGCGGGAAGCGGAAGTGCAGCTCGCGTTCGACGTACGGGGCCCAGTCGCCGCCCAGCCGAAGGTTCTCGTCGAGCCCGTAGGGGGCCACCACCTTGCCGGGGTTCATCCGGTCGAGCGGGTCGAAGACCGCCTTCAACCGGCCGAAGGCCTCGACGAGTTCGGCCCCGAACATCCGGCCCAGCAGCTCGCCCCGGCTCTGGCCGTCCCCGTGCTCCCCGGAGAAGGACCCGCCGAACTCCACGACCAGGTCCGCCGCCCGCTCCATGAACCGCCGGTAGTGCTCCACCCCGTCCGCGCTGTACAGGTCGAAGGGGATCCGGGTGTGCACACAGCCCTGTCCGAAGTGGCCGTAGAGGCTCGGCCCGGTGTCGCTGAGATAGCCGAACTCGTCGTAGAGACGCCTGAGTCGGCGAAGGTAGTCGCCCAGGCGGTCCGGGGGTACCGCCGAGTCCTCCCAGCCCTCGAAGGTGTCGGGCTTGCCGGGGATGTGCGCGGTGGCGCCGAGTCCGGCCTCCCGCACCTGCCACAACTCGTCCTCGTGGGAGGGGTCGTCGAGGAAGGAGACCTCGGCGTCGTGCTCGGACTCGTGCAGCCCGTCCAGCATCCGGTGCGCCCGCTCGTCGGCCTCCTCGGCCGTGTCTCCGCCGAACTGGACCATCAAGTAGGCGTTCCCGTCGGGGAGTTCGGCGAGCGCCTTGGCGTTGAGATGCTTGATCCGCTGGTCCCGCACCAGCCGCGCGTCCACGCCCTCCAGCGCGATCGGCTCGTGGGGCAGGATCGCCGGTACGGCGTCGGCGGCCACGGAGATCTCCGGGAACCCGAGCACCACCAGCGTCCGCTCCTTGACCACCGGCACCAGCTCCAGCTCCGCCCGCAGGACGGTGACCAGCGTCGACTCGCTGCCGACGAGGAGCCCGGCGACGTCGAAACCGTGCTCGGGCAGCAGGGAGTCCAGGTTGTAGCCGGAGACCCGGCGCGGGATGTCGGGGTAGCGGCGGCGCACCTCGTCGGCGTACCGGTCCCGCAGCGCCCTCAACCGCCGGTAGACGGTGGCCCGCAGATCGCCCTGCCGCTCGATCTCGGCGTACTCCTCGTCGCCGGTCTCGCCGCACCAGAAGCGGGTGCCGTCGTAGAGCAGCACCTCCAGGCGGGCGATGTTGTCGACGACCTTGCCGTACGCCTGCGCGGTGGCGCCGCAGGAGTTGTTGCCGATCATGCCGCCGAGGCAGCAGTTGGCGTGGGTGGCGGGCTCGGGGCCGAACCGCAGCCCGTACGGGGAGAGCCGGCTGTTGAGGTCGTCCAGGACGATCCCGGGCTGGACGACACAGGTGCGGGCGTCGGGGTCCACGGACTCCAGGTGGTTGCAGTACTTCGACCAGTCGATGACGACGGCGGTGTTGGTGCACTGCCCCGCCAGGCTGGTGCCGCCGCCCCGCGACAGCACGGGCGCGTCGTGCTCGCGCGCCACGGCCACCGCCTCCGCCGCGGCCTCGGGGGTACGGGGCACGACCACGCCGATCGGGGTCTGCCGGAAGTTCGAGGCGTCCGTCGAGTACGCGGCCCGGCTCCCGGCGTCGAACCGCACCTCGCCCTCGACCCGCTCGCGCAGCGCCGCCTCCAGGCGTGCCGCGTCCACCGGCGGAGCCGCTCCGGTGCGACGGATGACGGGATCGGGCAGGTCGGCAGTGCCCATGGAGCCCTCCTTCGGTCGCCGGCGCGGGACGACCGGGTACCCAGGCCCCGCCCGGCAATCCGCCCTACGGCGCCTGCGCCTCGGACTCCTCGAAGAGGTCCGGCAGCAGTCCGCACACCGCGTCGCGCTGGGCCGGTCCCACGAAGTGGGCGAGGGCCGCGGTGACCGTCTCGGCGAGCGCGCCGGAGGCCTCGGTCAACAGGCCCCGGGCCTTCTCGGTGAGAGCGACCTCGACGCCCCTCCGGTCGCCGCAGACCGAGGTGCGGGTGACGAGCCCGGAGTGATGCAGACAGGCGATCTGGTAGGTGAGCCGGGTCTTGGGGCGGCCCAGGAGCTCCGCGATCTGGGTCATGCGCAGCCCCGCGGGCTGCTCCGCGAGCAGGCACAGGACCAGGAACTCGTCGTGCGAGACATCGAGCCGGTCCTTCACGACGGACCGCAGCTGCTGCTCCACCGCACCGGTGGCCGCCAGCAGCAACATCCATCCGCGCAGCTCCTTGGGCAGCAGTCCGCCACCCTGCGTGGACGGACATTCGGGCAGGTCTGCGGGGTTCTCGTCGGAGCGGGCCATGGTTCCCACTCTACCTGTTGTCCAATTTTGCACGAATGGTTGTCCAGATTTGGATAATGGGCTAGCGTGCAGTCATCCAAATTTGAAGCAACCAAATTTGAATCACACCCTCTGCATCGCATCACGCGTCGCACCACCGCATCGCATCACTGGAGAAGATCATGACCGTCGCCGTGGAAACCGGTCTGTGGCAGCTCGACGCCGCCGCCACCACCGTGGCCCTGCGCCACAAGACGATGTGGGGCCTGGTGACCGTGAAGGGCACCTTCGGCGTCGTCGGCGGACAGGGCGAGGTGAACTCCGGTGGTTCCGCCACCGGCACGATCACCCTGGACGCCGCCTCCTTCGACAGCAAGAACAAGAAGCGGGACGAGCACCTGCGCTCCGCCGACTTCTTCGACGTCGAGAACCACCCCGAGATCACCTTCGCCGTCCGCAGCGCGAAGGCCGGCGCCGGCGACTCGGTCGAGGTGTCCGGTCAGCTGACCGTGCGGGGCATCAGCCGCCCGCAGACCGTCACCGCGCGTCTGGTCGGCGCCGACGCCGACGCGCTCACGCTCGACACCGAATTCACCGTGGACCGCAGCGAGTTCGGCCTCGGCTGGAACCAGATGGGCATGATCCGCGGCCTGACGACCGTCGCCGCCACGCTCCGCTTCGTGCGTTCCGCGGGCTGACGACCGTCAGCGGGACCGGCCCGCCTTCACGGGACCGTCCACGCGCAGACGGAGGTCCACGCTGGACAGCGTCTGCGGGGTCGGGGTGAAGACGCGCAGCCGCAGCCGTGCGTGCGGGCCCGGCAGGGTGAACCTCCCCCCGGGCGGCTCGATCACATAGCCGGCCGTGGTGTGCGCGGGCAGGCTGGCCGGTCCCCTCAGCGTCGTCCAGAACTGCCGCATGCCCTGGCCGACGGTGAGCATGAAGTGCGGTTCCAGAGCGCCGTCGTCGGTGTTGGTGACCCGCAGGGTCAGCCGGGTGACGGCGTTCGCGTCCTTCGCGGCCCGACGCACGGACGCGATCTCCGTCCGCAGCGGTGGCTTCCCGGTGATGGCGACGACGGCGCTCACCAGCGCCGGGGCGACCATCAGCGCGGCCGTCGCGGCCAGAGCCGGACGCCGGTACCGGCCGGTGAGCGGCCGTGGCCGCGGCTGCCAGGCCCGCGCGAACTCGGACGGGGGCGCGGTGATCGCACCCGCCAGCCACAGCGGGGTCATCATCAGGTAGTAGCCGTCCTGGGACCGGGTCGCCAGGTAGAAGGCGCACCAGGGCAGAACGGTCGCCGCGGGTCCCAGCCGGCGTGCGAACAGGATCAGCAGTCCGAGCAGCGCCGCGGCCAGCAGCATGCTCGCGTGCCCGTACCAGTCGAGCCGGTCGCTGCCGTTCGTGTAGTACAGCGACACCCCCACCAGGCCCTGCCCGTGCAGGGTCGCCCCCTGGATCAGCGGCAGCGCGATACCGGTGGCCCAGGTGCCCGGCTCACTCACGACGAAGTACATGTTGATCAGCAGCCACACCGCCCCGGCGACCCCGGCGATCCGCGCCACCACCAGCGCCGCGGCCCGTCCACCCAGTTCGCCGCGGCGCACCGCGTAGATCCCGGCCAGCAGGAACGGCGCCAGGAACCACGGCAGTTGCTGCGCGGCACACGCGGCACCCAGACACACGGCCCGCGCGACGCCGGGCGCGCCGAGCCGCCCGCCCTGCCCGGTCCGCGGCCAGCGCACCACCACCGGGACCAGCAGGGCCAGCGCGGTGATCGCCGGGTAGCCCTCGCGGGCGTACGTCGGCAGGAAACCGAAGCCGAGGCAGACCATGGTCGCCGCCGACCGCCACTGCACGGGCAGCATCCGCCACAGCACGACCGTGCCGGCGATCAGCGCGCCCGTG
Source organism: Streptomyces sp. NPDC005648 (assembly GCF_040605395.1). Taxonomy (NCBI): domain Bacteria; kingdom Bacillati; phylum Actinomycetota; class Actinomycetes; order Kitasatosporales; family Streptomycetaceae; genus Streptomyces; species Streptomyces sp. NPDC005648. Next base: position 17,471 of record NZ_JBEXCS010000075.1, read on the forward strand.
CTCACGGCCGTCGCCGGGGCGCCACCGTGGCCCAGCCACAGGAGCGGGGCGGTGAGCAGCGGGGCGAGCGGGGGATAGCCGTAGGTGTAGTCGTAGCCGCCGTGGACCGTCGGGGTCAGGGCGATGCCCTTGGTGAACAGCCAGGGCCAGGGCTGCCCGTAGACGGCGTGGCCGGCGGCCAGCTCCTTGGCGGCCTGGGTGGTCAGCACCGCCTCGTCGGCGCCGCCGTGGTTCATCGCCCACGCGCACAGGGCGAGGACCACGGCGATCACCAGCACGACCGCGTCGATCCGCACGAGCGATCTGACGCCGCGTACGACGAGCGCCAGGACCCCGCTGACCAGGATCGCGGCGTAACACACCGAGATGGCCACGGCGACCATCGGCCGGTGGCTCTCCGCCTGCGTCCAGATCGTGCGGGTGCCGATGAAGAGACTGATGTCGGCGAGCAGGGTCAGGACTCGGTGCCACTGCGCGGGCTGTTCCGGGAGGGCGGACACCGCCGACTGCGTCCGCCGACCGGGTGCCACCTGCTGTGTTTCTGCCAAGTGCACGTCATTGGACGGTAGTCGCGCCCGGTGAGCGGTCCGTCGCCGGACGTGAAGAGTCCGGTGTGAGCCGGGTAAGACCTGTTTGCGTGGGTCGAAGGGGCGTCCATGACGGTGGCGGACCGTGTCGCTGTTGGGCCGAACGGGTGACTTGGCGTAAGAATTGGCCGGTGCAGGAATTGAAGGCGAGTCAGGTCGGGGGGAGCCGGTGAACAGGTACGACGTCACCGATGAACAGTGGGAGGGGCTCGCCCAGGTGGTGCCGTTGCGCGGGCGGGACGCGTGGCCCTCCGCGGTGGACCACCGCTCGCTGCCGGAAGCGGCCACCGAACCACGCCGCCGCTTCGTGGTCCTGCGCGTCAATGTCTTCGGCGACGCCCGCGACGTCGCCGAGACTCTGATGGCCGGCATCCCGGTCCTCCTCGACCTCAGCGGCGCGGAGACGGACGTCGCCAAACGCGTCCTCGACTTCAGCACGGGCGTCGTCTTCGGCCTGGCGAGCGGCATGCACCGGGTCGACCGCAATGTGTTCCTGCTGACACCGGCAGGCACGGAGGTGACCGGCTTGATGGAGGGCGCGGGGGTCTCCGGCCCCTGAAACGGAGGGCCCGGGCGGCCACTCCGTCCCTCGACCGGCGGGCGGCGGCGGGATCCCCGGTGCGGCTGGCGGCTGTTGTATCCCCTGTTCGGCCGACGCCGGTTTCCCTGGAGCGGGGCGACCGGTTCGGCCGACGCCGGTTTCCCCGGATCGGGTCGCCGGTCTCCGGGCCCTGACGCGGACGGCCCGAGCGGCCACTCCGTCCCTCGACCGGCGGGTGGCTGCGGTATCCCGCGGATCGGTCGGCGGCTGTTGTTTCCCCGGATAGGCCGATGCCGGTATCCCGGATCGGGCGGGGGTCTCCGGGTCCTGACGCGGACGGCCCGGGCGGCCACTCCGTTCCCCGATCGGAGGGCGGCGGCGGGATCCCCGGATCGGTCGGTGGCTGCCGTGTCCCTCTGCCGGTCGTCGGCTGTTCTGTCCCCCGATCGTAGGAAGGCGGGGAGGGCGGAACGGTTCGCCTTTCGGTGGAGGCCTACGGTCCGGATATGACCGTGCCAGCTGTGCCGTCGGGGCCGGACCGGGAGGTCTCGTCGCAGTCCGGATCCCGCGGCGTCCGCGTGCCCGACCCCCGGATCCCGTTCGAGCCGCCGGCCTCCGCAGCCGCGCCGTCATCGGCCCATCCCGCCGACGGCGGCGCGCTTCCCGCCGACGCCAGCGGGCGTCCCGGCGATGAAAACGGGCGTCCCGCTCGCCCCCATGTCTGCGAGCTGCGGCTGTCCGCCTTCGGGGCGCATCGTGGTGCGCGGTTCGGGCTCGGCGCCGTCACGCTCTTCGCCGGGCCCAGCGGGAGCGGCAAGACGACCGCGTTACGGGCGTACGAGGCGCTCGCCCGGCTCGCCGGCGGGGCGACCGTCGGTGAGGCGTTCCCCGACCTGTCCGGCTGTGTGCCCGACCGGGCCCGGCCCGACGCGCAGCGGCGCCGGGGGTTCCGTATCGGGTGCACCGCCGACGGCCCCGAGGGACCGGTCCGGCTCGACCTCGCCGTACAGGCCGAGCCCGAACTGCGCGTCGTCGGCGAGCGGTTGACGTCCGGGGGCCGGGTCCTCCTGGAGACCGCGCTGCGCGATCCGGCGCGACGGGTCGTCCAGGCCGCCTGGCACACCGCCGGCTCCGCCTCCGTCACCCGCGCCCCCCTGCCCGACGACCGCCTCGGCACGACCCTGCTGCCGCTGCGCGTCGCCGGCCGGACCGAAGGGCAGCGCCAGGTCCTCGCCGCCGCCGAACAGATGGTGGTCGCCCTGCGCTCCGTCTTCGCCTGCGACCCCCGCCCCGACCGGATGCGCTCGCCGGTGCCGTTGGGTTCCGGCCGGCTCCTGCCCGGCTGCGACAACCTCGCCGACGTCCTGTGGCGCACCCGCACCGAATGCGGACGCCGGCACGCCCGACTGGTCGCCGCGGTGGAAGCCGGCTGCGCGGGGACGGTGACGGACGTGCTGGCCGAGCCGCTCGGCGACGGTACGGTCCGGGGCCTGCTCGACCGCGGTGACGGCTTCCGGACGGTTCTCGGCCGCCTGGGCGACGGCGAGTTGCGCTACGCCGCCCTCGCCCTGGTCCTGCTGACCGGCCCCGGTGTGCTGGACGTCGACCCGGCCGGTGAGGTGCCCGCCGCGATGCAGTGCCTCACCGTCCTGGCCGACGCCTTCGAGCGTTCGCTCGATCCCCGCCAGCGCCGCGAACTCCTGCGGCTCGCCCTGCGGATGGCCGACCGCGGTCACATCCGCGTCGTCGCCGCCGTGAGCGACGCCTCCTGGGCCGCCGGGGCCCACGGTGTCACAGTGGTACACCTGGAGCCGTGACCGATCCTCAGCGTGAACCCCTCGACGTGGCGAAACTGCAGCGCAGGCTGGCCGACTTCGCCGCCGCCCGCAACTGGCGGCCGTACCACACCCCCAAGAACCTCGCGGCCGCCCTCAGCGTCGAGGCCTCCGAACTGGTCGAGATCTTCCAGTGGTTGACCCCCGAGGAGTCGGCACGGGTGATGGACGACCCCGACACCGCACATCGCGTGAACGACGAAGTCGCCGACGTACTGGCCTACTTGCTCCAGCTGTGCGAGGTCCTCGGCATCGACCCCCTCGCGGCGCTGGACGCCAAGATCGACCGCAACGAACGGCGCTTCCCCGCGCCGTGAGGAGCCGCTCCCGCGGGAGCTGATCGATCCGTTTTCACTCTCCGGAGTCAAAACCCCGCCCGAAACCGATTCGTTGTCCACAGATTTCCGCCTTCCTCTGGCTTTTCGTCCCGCAGCCCCTCACTCTGGGTAGTGGACAACGGAGTTCGGGCGAGGGACGCGTGGGCAGCGCGTCAAGACGGACGGGGGCAGCGCATGGACGCTGTGCGGCTCATCGTGACCAGCAGGCGCGCCCTGGCGGTGGGCGGCGGAGCGCCGGAGATCCTGACGGAGGTGTGGCAGGCACAGGCCCTGGCACAGGCGATAGGCAGCCGCCTCGCCGTCTTCGGCCCACCCGAACTGCGCGGCGAGGCACTGGGGTTGACGGAACTGGCGGGCCGCGGCTGCGGTGTCCTGGACGCCCCGGACCTCGCCACCGACGACCTTCGCGCGGCCCAGCTCACCGACCTGGGCGACGCCCGCCAGACCCTCCTCTGCCTCGGCGGCCTCCTCGGCGAGGTCGGCATAGCCCTGGTCGGCCTCGCCTGCGCCGTGGACGACGAGACCACGTACTGGCAGTGCATGGAAGCCATCGACGCGGCGGACGAATCCAGGGACCGCGTCCGGGACATGCTGCGCAAACTCGCGGAGGGGGAGCAGCGGTTGCCCGAGAAGGAGGCGGGCTAGAACGCCGGCGCGGCCGGCCTCCGAGCCCGCGGCCGTTCAGGCCGACCGGGGATCCGAGGGCGGAGCCGCCGGCGAGGCGTCCGCCGCGGCCGACCCGCGCCCGGCCGACTGCAGATCCGCGTCGAATGCCGACAGATCCGCGTTGAGAGCCGCCATCAGCTCCTCCATCTGCTGCAGCAAGCCCTTCGGCCGGCCGGTGCTTCCGCCCTGCTGCGGCACGGTGGACTCTTCGGACATGACGGCCTCCTCGGCCCCACGGCCCCGGTACTTCGGAGGCCGACGCGGGTGACGCCCCGGTGAAGACCGACCGGCGCGGGCGCCGGGCGGTCCGGCTCCGCACGAGCAACGATCACCGTCCGGCCCGGTCACTGGCGCAGGCGTGCCCCGTGTACGGCGTTGACGCGATTTCACCCGACCGGGGACGGCGACCCCGCGGCTCGCTTCCGGCCGGACATGCCCGCCGCGGAAGCCACACGCTCTTCCTGCGTGATCCTGTACCGGGCGGATCACCGGGATCACCGGGACCACCGGGACCACCGGGACCACCGGGACCACCGGGACCACCGGGACCACCGGAATCACCGGGACCACCGGAATCACCGGAATCACCGGGATCACTGGGGAGAGGGCAACCGTTGGAACACGAAGTGATGGCCGGTCGTGCGGCGGACGAGATCACCGCGAGTGTGCTGCTGGGCCTCGCCGTCATCGTCGCCGTGGCGTTCGTCTTCGCCCGACTCGCCGAGAGGCTGCGGCAGCCGGGCGTGATGGGCGAGATCGTGGCGGGCATCGCGCTCGGCCCCAGCCTGCTCGGCCTGCTGCCCGGCCACCTCACCGAGCGCCTCTTCCCCCCGGACGCCCGGCCCTTCCTCCAGGTCCTGGCCCAACTGGGGCTGGTGCTCTTCATGTTCGGCGTGGGCCATGCAATGGACCTGACCCATCTGCGCGGCGCCGGGCGTCAGGTGCTGGCCGTCTCCCTCGGCTCCTTCGCCCTCCCCTTCGCCCTGGGGTTCGGCCTCGCGACCGCTCTGTACCCGTGGTTCGCGGCCGGTGGACAGCAAGCCGCCGGTGAGCGGCTGATACCGGCACTCTTCGTGGGGACCGCGATGTCCGTCACCGCCTTTCCCGTCCTGGCGCGCATCCTCCACCAGCGGGGCATGGCCCAGGAGCGCACCGGCGGCGTCTCCCTGGCCTGCGCGGCCGTCCAGGACGTCCTCGCCTGGAGTGTGCTGGCCGCCGTGGTGGTCGCGGCCGACGCGGGAAGCCCGGCATCCGTGGTCCGTATGATCGCCGAACTGCTCGTCCTCGCGGTCGGCCTGACATACGTGGTGCGGCCCTTCCTGCGACAACTCCTCGCACCCGGGCGGCGCTGGTCCGGCTCGGTCCCCGCCCGGCTGGCCCTGATGGTGAGCGGCACCCTCGCGTGCGCATGGGCGACCACCGCCATGGGGCTGCACGCGGTCTTCGGCGCCTTCGCCTTCGGAATGGCCGTACCGCGAGGGGAAGTTGACGCGCAGGCCCAGATCGAGCAGACCGGTCTCCTCCTGCTGCCGACCTTCTTCGTCGTGACCGGTCTGTCGGTGCGGTTCGGCGAACTCGGCCCGCGTGAACTCGCCGTCGGGGTCTGTGTGCTGGCGGCCGCCTGCGCGGGCAAACTGCTCGGCGCCGCCGTTCCGGCCCGCCTCACCGGAGCGGCACCGCGGCAGGCCCTCACCCTCGGCATCCTCCTCAACGCCCGGGGCCTGACCGAACTGGTCATCCTCGACGTCGGCCTCGATCGGGGACTCATCGGCACCCGTATGTTCACGATCATGGTGATCATGGCCCTGGCCACCACCTTCATGACGGGCCCCCTCCTCGCCCTCACCCGCCGCGACACCCGGGCGGCCGTGACGACCGCGCGTGTGTGACCGCTTCACCCCGTACGGAGGCTTTGCCCGGTGGCTGTTTCCGGGCGTCGGGAGGGACCGGCGGGATGGACGGGGCGAGCGCCGTGCAGGATGGACGCATGGATCTGCGCATCTTCACCGAGCCCCAGCAAGGGGCCACCTACGACACCCTGCTCACCGTCGCGAAGGCCACGGAGGACCTCGGTTTCGACGCCTTCTTCCGGTCCGACCATTATCTGAAGATGGGCTCCGTGGACGGTCTCCCCGGCCCCACCGACGCCTGGATCACCCTCGCCGGCCTGGCCCGCGAGACCAAGCGCATACGCCTCGGCACCCTCATGACCGCCGGCACCTTCCGCCTCCCCGGCGTCCTCGCCATCCAGGTCGCCCAGGTCGACCAGATGTCCGGCGGCCGCGTCGAACTCGGCCTGGGCGCGGGCTGGTTCGAGGAGGAGCACAAGGCCTACGGCATCCCGTTCCCCAAGGAGAAGTTCGGCCGCCTGGAGGAGCAGCTGGCGATCGTCACCGGTCTGTGGGAGACCGAGCTCGGCGAGACCTTCGACTTCCACGGCAGCTACTACGACCTCACCGACTCGCCCGCCCTCCCCAAGCCCGCCCAGGCCCGTATCCCGGTCCTCATCGGCGGCCACGGCGCCACCCGCACCCCGAGCCTCGCCGCGCGCTTCGCCGACGAGTTCAACATGCCGTTCGCGTCCGTCGAGGACACCGAGCGCCAGTTCGCCCGCGTCCGCACCGCCGCCGAGGAGGCCGGCCGCAAGGGCGACGACCTCGTCTACTCCAACGCCCTCGTCGTCTGCGTCGGCAAGGACGACCAGGAGGTCGCCCGCCGCGCCGCCGCCATCGGCCGCGAGGTCGACGAACTCAAGGCCAACGGGCTGGCCGGCACCCCCGCCGAGGTCGTCGACCGGATCGGCCGGTACGCCGCCGTGGGCGCCCGGCGCCTGTACCTGCAGATCCTCGACCTCGACGACCTGGACCACCTGGAGCTGATCTCCTCGCAGGTGCAGTCACAGACGACCCAGGACTAGACGAAGGCGCCGAGCCCCCGGGATCACCGTCCTGGGGGCTTTCGTGTCTGCGGGAGCGGCCGTCGGCTCCTCACACCGTGTCACCGGCCGGGGTGGTGGTCCCGTCCAGGGCTGTCTCGTCCGTGGCCCCGGCGGCGGGTCCCCGCCGGCGCGCGGCGCGCAGGGCGGGCGGGACGGCGAGGGCCGTCGTGGTCAGCATGACGAAGGCCGGCAGCCACAGAGCCGGGCGGACGCCGAGCCCGTCACCGAGGGCGCCGCCGACGAGCGGCGTCAGGCCCGGCCGGCGGTGCTCACCACCGGCCGCGGTGCGGGCGCCGCGGGCCGCGCGGAGTCGACGGTGAAGAGCGGATCGGGGCGCGGGTTCAGCAGCTGGTCCAGGAAGAGCAGGACGCCGGCCGAGCCGCTGAACAGATCGGCGCTGAAGCGCAGGGACTGGTCGCCCAGGAGACGGACGCCGGTGGGGTGCGGACCGCGTGCACGAACAGGCGGCGGGCCACGTCCACCGCCCGGCGCCGGCTGAGGGGGGCGCCGGTCGACTGGGCGTGTTCGGCGAGTGCCAGACCGATGCCCGACAGCCCCTGGAAGAGCCCGCTCATGGCCGCGTGCGCGTGGCCCAGCGGGGCCAGGAGGCGCGGCTGGGCCTCGGCCAGCCGTTCGTCGCCGGGGGAGCCGGGGGAGCCTAGGTATCGGGACACCGTGTACGCCGTGCCCGCCGATCCGCAGTACAGGTACGGCAGGCTGCGGCGGTCGGCGCGGGAGATCGGGAACGTCAGCGCGGCGGCCTCCGGATCGGTGGCACGGTCGAGCTCGGCGTGCAGGAGACGTACGCCCCGGGCCAGCAGGGCCCGATCGTCGGTGACGCGGGCGAGTTGGTGGAGGAGCAGGGCGACACCGGTCCTGCCGTGCAGCAGACCGGTGGAGTCGTCGGGCCCGAGCAGCGGGGTCAGGGCCTCGTCGTCCTCGGGCAGTGCCGCGGTCAGGGCGAGGGCGCGGTCGATGTGGTGATCGTCGCCGGTGTGGTCGTACAGGGCCAGATGGGTGAGGGCGACGCCGGTGAAGCCGCCCGAGAGGGTCGCGCAGGCGGTGGTGAGCGGGTGTCGGTCCGCCCTGGCCAGCAAATCCGTCGCCTTCTGGAGCATGCCGTGGTCGGACAGGACCCGGGCGATCCCGGCGATGCCGACGTAGAGGCCCGGGGCCGGCTCCTCGGCGGTGGCGAGCGCGTCGCGGCGGCTAAGGCTCGTAAGGCCAAGGGGGAGAGCATCACTGCCATTGCCAAGGCACTCGGTGTCTCCCGCGCCACCCTCCACCGACACCTTGGCTGAACGGCTCGCAGAGCCTCACAGGACCCCTGCCGACTGGTGGGGGTCTTCTGCTGCGCCCAGGTAATCCAGTACCGGCATGGGCCCGACCGCACCCATACTCGGTCACGTGTTCCTGACGATATCGACTACTGGCGATGAGCAGCACCCGGCTACTGACCTGGGGTTCCTCCTCCATAAGCACCCTGACCGAGCGTTCTCAGCCAACCTTTCCTACGGCACGGCGCACGTCCTCTACCCCGAGGCCGACGCGCTGCGCTGCACGGCGGCGCTGCTGCTGGAGGTCGATGCCGTGGCGCTGGTCAGGAAGGGCAAGGGCAAGGGCCGCGGGGGTGCGCCCGACGCGGCGCTCGCGCAGTACGTCAACGACCGCCCCTACGCGGCCTCCTCACTGCTCGCCGTGGCACTCAGCAGCGTGTTCTCCAGCGCGATGAAGGGCGTGTGCCGGGCCCGCCCGGAGCGCGCCGCGCAGCCGCTGCCGCTCCATGTCGAGATACCCGCGCTGCCCGCCCGCGGCGGCCCCATGCTCGTACGACGGCTCTTCGAGCCGCTGGGATGGGCGGTGACCGCCGAACCGGTCGCGCTGGACGCCGAGTTCCCCGAGTGGGGCGACTCGCGCTACGTCCGACTCGCGCTGGACTCCGAGGCGTTGACCCTCGCCGAGGCCCTGCGCCACCTCTATGTCCTGCTGCCGGTCCTCGACGACGCCAAGCACTACTGGGTCGCCTCCGACGAGGTGGACAAGCTACTGCGGGCCGGTGAGGGCTGGCTGCCCGGGCACCCGGAGCAGAAGCTGATCACCAGCCGTTACCTGTCCCGCCGCTGGTCGCTGACGCGCGAGGCCATGGAGCGGCTCGAACTGGTGCGGCTCGCGGAGGCCGACGACAGCGAGGTCGAGGACATCGACAACGCCGTGGAGGCGGAGACCGAGACCGAGGAGAAGCCGACGCCGCTCGCCGTGCTGCGCCGGGACGCGATCATCGAGGCCCTGCACGCGTCCGGCGCGGCCCGTGTCCTCGATCTGGGCTGCGGACAGGGGCAGTTGGTGCAGGCGCTGCTCAAGGACGCGCGGTTCACCGAGATCGTCGGCGTCGACGTGTCGATGCGGGCCCTGACCATCGCCTCCCGGCGGCTGAAGCTGGACCGCATGGGGGAGCGGCAGGCCTCGCGCGTCAAGCTCTTCCAGGGCTCGCTGGCCTACACCGACAAGCGGCTCAAGGGGTACGACGCCGCCGTGCTCAGTGAGGTCGTGGAGCATCTCGACCTGCCGCGGCTGCCGGCCCTGGAGTACGCGGTGTTCGGCGCGGCCCGCCCGAGGACCGTCCTCGTGACGACCCCGAACGTCGAGTACAACGTCCGCTGGGAGAGCCTCCCGGCCGGGCATGTCCGCCACGGGGACCACCGGTTCGAGTGGACCCGCGAAGAGTTCCGGACCTGGGCGCGCGCGGTGGCCGAACGGCACGGCTACGACGTGGAGTTCGTGCCCGTGGGGCCCGACGACCCCGAGGTGGGACCACCCACCCAGATGGCCGTGTTCGAGATGGGCGCCACCGTGCGGAAGAACGTGGACGTGAAGGAGGCGAAGGCGGCATGACCGAGACACAGCGACAGGGCCGGGTCCTGCCCGTCACCGACCTCTCCCTCGTCGTCCTCGTCGGCGCCTCCGGCTCCGGCAAGTCGACCTTCGCCCGCCGGCACTTCAAGCCGACCGAGGTGATCTCCTCCGACTTCTGCCGCGGCCTGGTCTCCGACGACGAGAACGACCAGAGCGCGACCAGGGACGCCTTCGACGTCCTGCACTACATCGCCGGCAAGCGCCTGGCGGCCGGCCGCCGTACGGTCGTCGACGCGACCAGCGTGCAGTCGGACGCCCGCCGTCAACTGATCGATCTGGCCAGGCAGTACGACGTGCTGCCCATCGCGATCGTCCTCGACGTCCCGGAGGAGGTGTGCGCCGAGCGCAACGCGGCCCGCACCGACCGGGCCGACATGCCGCGCCGGGTCATCCAGCGCCACATCCGCGAACTCCGCCGCAGCGTCAGGCACTTGGAGCGCGAGGGTTTCCGCAAGGTGCACGTCCTGCGCGGGGTGGAGGACGTGGAGAACGCCACCGTCGTCACCGAGAAGCGCTTCAACGACCTGACCCATCTCACCGGCCCCTTCGACATCATCGGCGACATCCACGGCTGCGCGTCCGAACTGGAGTCGCTGCTGGGCAAGTTGGGCTACACCGACGGGGTGCACGCCGAGGGCCGCACGGCCGTCTTCGTCGGCGACCTCGTCGACCGGGGCCCGGACAGCCCGGGTGTGCTGCGCCGGGTGATGTCGATGGTGAAGTCGGGCAACGCGCTGTGCGTGCCGGGCAACCACGAGAACAAGTACGGCCGTCACCTCAAGGGCCGCAAGGTCCAGCACACCCACGGCCTCGCCGAGACCGTCGAGCAGATGGCGGGCCAGAGCGAGGAGTTCGTCGCCGAGGTACGGGAGTTCATCGACTCCCTCGTCAGCCACTACGTCCTCGACGGTGGCCGGCTGGTCGTCTGCCACGCCGGTCTGCCCGAGAAGTACCACGGCCGCACCTCCGGCCGGGTCCGTTCGCACGCCCTGTACGGCGACACGACCGGCGAGACCGACGAGTTCGGGCTGCCGGTGCGCTACCCGTGGGCGGAGGACTACCGGGGCCGGGCGGCCGTCGTCTACGGTCACACCCCGGTCCCGGAGGCGAGCTGGCTCAACAACACCATCTGCCTGGACACCGGCGCGGTCTTCGGCGGCAAGCTCACCGCGCTGCGCTGGCCGGAGCGCGAGCTGGTCGACGTACCGGCCGAGCGGGTCTGGTACGAGCCGACGAGGCCGCTGCTGACCGAGGCGCCCGGCGGTCACGACGGCCGGCCGCTCGACCTGAACGACGTGCACGGGCGACGGGTCGTGGAGACCCGGCACTCGGGCCGGGTCGCCGTCCGCGAGGAGAACGCGGCGGCCGCGCTGGAGGTCATGAGCCGCTTCGCCGTGGACCCGCGCCTGCTGCCGTACCTGCCGCCGACCATGGCGCCGACGGCGACCTCGCACGTCGACGGCTACCTCGAGCACCCGGCCGAGGCGTTCGCGCAGTACGCGGCCGACGGGATCGAGCGGGTGGTGTGCGAGGAGAAGCACATGGGCTCGCGGGCGGTGGCGCTGGTGTGCCGGGACGCGGAGGCGGCGCGCGGACGGTTCGGCGTCGACGGGCCCACCGGCTCGCTGTACACCCGTACCGGACGGCCCTTCTTCGACGACCGGTCGGTGACGGAGGAGATCCTCGGCCGCGTCCGGACAGCCGTCACCGAAGCCGGTCTGTGGAGCGAACTGGGCACCGACTGGCTCCTGCTGGACGCCGAGCTGATGCCGTGGTCGCTGAAGGCGTCCGGGCTGCTGCGCTCGCAGTACGCGGCCGTCGGCGCCGCGTCCGGCGCGGTGTTCCCCGGTGCGCTCGCCGCACTGGAGGGCGCCGCCGCGCGGGGCGTCGAGGTGGCCGACCTGCTGGCCCGCCAGCGTGAACGCGCCTCGGACGCCGCCGCGTTCACGGACGCCTACCGCCGCTACTGCTGGACCACGGACGGCCTGGACGGCGTGCGGCTCGCGCCCTTCCAGATCCTCGCGGTCCAGGGCCGCAGCCTCGCCGCGCTCCCGCACGACGAGCAACTCGCCCTGCTGGACCGGCTGGTGGAGCACGACGGCAGCGGTCTGCTGCAGACCACCCGACGGCTCTACGTCGACACCGGTGACCCGGAGGCGGTGCGGGCGGGCGTCGACTGGTGGCTGGAGATGACCGGCCGCGGCGGCGAGGGCATGGTCGTCAAGCCGCTCGGCGCGCTGGTGCGCGGCGGCGAGGGGCGGCTGGTGCAGCCCGGCATCAAGTGCCGGGGCCGCGAGTACCTGCGGATCATCTACGGTCCCGAGTACACGCGCCCCGACAACCTGACCCGGCTGCGGTCCCGCTTCCTGAACCACAAGCGCTCGCTCGCGATCCGTGAGTACGCCCTCGGCCTGGAGGCACTGGACCGGCTGGCGGAGGGGGAGCCGCTGTGGCGGGTGCACGAGGCCGTGTTCGGGGTGCTGGCGCTGGAGTCGGAGCCGGTGGACCCACGGCTCTGAGCCGGCGGACCCATGGCTCCGAGCCGGTGCGCGGTCCCTGCGCCTCCTAGCCGACCAGGCGCAGGGCCCGCGCGGCCACCCCCACCCGCACCGACTGCCCCCACGTCAGCTCCAGCGCGTCCGTCTCCATACCGTCCCCGAAGGCGACCAGCCGTTCGGATTCGACGGTGAGGTGGAGGGACGTCGCCGCCGAGAGTTCGCCCGCGACGAGGGAGGTGCCGGTGGCCGGGGACGGCCAGGCCTCGCGCACGAACCACAGCAGGCGGGTGTCGGTGGGGTGGGGCAGGGGCAGGGCCGCGCCCCGCTCCTGCCACACCGACCGGAGCCAGCCCGTCGCCCCGGTCCCCGTCCCCACCAGCACCCCGGAGGATGCCTGGGCCTCGACGACACCCCCGTCGCCCTCCAGGCCCAGGCGGTATCTGGCCGTCTGATGTCCGACGGCGCCGAGATAGATCTCGTTGAGCGCGATCAGCCGCTGGGTGTCGTCGGCGACCGCCTCGACCATGGTCAGTTCCTCCGCGTCGCAGGTCAGGGCCGCCGCCAGCAGCGAGGCCGCCTGCGCGGCGCGGTGCCGTACCAGCACGCCCGGGTTGCGGCCGGGGTCCGTGTCGATGCCGATCACCGGCTGCCCGTCCAGGTACTTGGCGACGTTCGCCACCAGTCCGTCCTGCCCGACCACCACCACGACGTCCTCCGGGGCGAACAGGAACCGGTCCAGGTCGCCCCGTTCCACCTGGCTCTGACGCCATGTCAGCGGGATCGCCGAGGCCACGTCCGCGAGCGCCCGCCGGGCCCGCCGGTGCCGCTCGGCGACCTCGTCGATGTCCCGGTCCCGGGAGGCCAGGAAGAACGCGGCCTGTCCGTGGGTGCCGTGGTGGGCCACCAACTCCTCGTACTCGGTGGTGCGGTGGACGAGGACGACCCGGGGCGCCAGGCTCATTCCGGTGCCTGTCCCAGCCTGGCCAGCAGCCCCGTGAGCACGTCCGGCGAGATGGTCACGCTGTCGATGTGCGGCAGGTTCTCCGCGAGCCGGGTCCCGGTGAGGGCGTGCAGGGTCGCCACGTCGACCTCCGCGTGCACCTGGAGCCAGGCGGCCTGGGCCCGGGCCCGCGCCTCACCGACCTCACGTGCCCCTTCGGCCTCGGCGCGAGCGAGCCGTACGGACCGCTTCGCCTCCGCCTCCGCCCGGACCGCGTCGGCCGCCGCGTGCTCCTCCGCCTCCCGCCGGGCGTTGGTGCCGCGCTGCTCGACCAACTGCTCCTCGCGGCGGGCGAGTTCGATCTGGCTGGCGAGTTCGTTCTCGGCGATGGCCCGCTCCCGCTCCACCGCGACTGCCCGCCGCTCGTAGGTCGCCCGGTCGGCCTCCTGCTGGATCTGCTCACGGGCCGGTGTGCGCAGCGCCCGCTCCACCTCCGGCTCCGGCCTGAGCGCCACCACCCGCACCGCGACCACCTCGATCCCGGTGGCCGGCAGCCGGGGCTCCGCGCCCAGCCCCGCCGCGACCCGCTCCCGCACCGCCGCCACGCCGTCCACCAGCGCCGCCGACAGCGACGTACGGGCGAGCACGTCGAGCGCGTGCTGCTGGGCCGTCTCCGTCAGCAGCGTGCCGAGCTGCTCCAGCGGGGCGCCCCGCCACACACCGGTGTCCGGGTCGACGGAGAAGTCCAGCCGGGCGGCGGCCAGCGCCGGGTCGCTGATCCGGTAGGTCACCGTCGCCTGCACCGCCACGTCCTGGAAGTCGGACGTACGGGCATGGAAGGTCATCGCCAACTCCCGGTCGTCGACCGGTACTTCGGACAGTGACGCGGTCAGCGCGCGGAACCAGAAGCTGAGCCCCGGCCCGTCGTGGAGCAGTTTTCCGCCCCGGTGGTGCCGGATATGGGCTGTCGGCGCGCCGCGCAGGTGTCTCCACCCCAGGCGCCGGGTGATGTCGGCCATCGGATCCCCTCGTTCTCGTCGTATAGACGATAAGCGCAGAAGCTGATTATCGTCAAGAGGACGAGAACAAGAAGCCGAAGAAACCGGCGAGCAGCGGGTCAACAGGGCCGCCGATGGTCAGGATGGAGGCATGGGATTCCATGTCGACTCCGAGGCCGGGCGGCTGCGCCGCGTCATACTGCACCGGCCCGATCTCGAGCTCAAAAGGCTCACCCCCAGCAACAAGGACACCCTGCTCTTCGACGACGTGCTGTGGGTGCGCCGGGCGCGTGCCGAGCACGACGGGTTCGCCGACGTCCTGCGCGACCGCGGTGTCACCGTCCATCTCTTCGGCGACCTGCTGACCGAGGCCCTGGAGATCCCGGCGGCCAGGAAGCTCGTCCTGGACCGGGTCTTCGACGCGAAGGAGTACGGCGTCCTCGCCACCGACCACCTCAGAGCGGCCTTCGAGACCCTGCCCGCGCCGGAACTGGCCGAGGCGCTGGTCGGCGGCATGACCAAGCGCGAGTTCCTGGAGGCGCACGCGGAGCCCACCTCCGTCCGCTTCCATGTCATGGACCTCGACGACTTCCTCCTCGCGCCCCTGCCCAACCACCTCTTCACCCGCGACACCTCCGCCTGGATCTACGACGGGGTCGCCGTCAACGCGATGCGCTGGCCGGCCCGCCAGCGCGAGACGATCCACTTCGAGGCGATCTACCGCCACCACCCGCTCTTCGTCGACGAGACGTTCCGCGTCTGGTCGGAGGGGCAGGCCGACTACCCGTCGACCATCGAGGGCGGTGACGTCCTGGTGATCGGCAACGGCGCCGTCCTGATCGGCATGAGCGAGCGCACCACCCCCCAGGCGGTGGAGATGCTCGCGCACAAGCTCTTCGCGGCCGGCTCGGCGCGGACCATCGTGGCCCTGGACATGCCGAAGCGGCGCGCCTTCATGCACCTCGACACCGTGATGACGATGGTCGACGGTGACACCTTCACCCAGTACGCGGGCCTGGGCATGCTCCGCTCGTACACCATCGAACCCGGCGTCGGCGAGGAGCTGAAGGTCACCGACCACCCCCCGGAGCACATGCACCGCGCGATCGCCGCCGCGCTCGGCCTGAGCGAGATCCGGGTCCTGACCGCCACCCAGGATGTCCATGCGGCCGAGCGCGAGCAGTGGGACGACGGCTGCAACGTCCTCGCCGTCGAACCGGGTGTCGTGGTCGCGTACGAGCGCAACGCCACCACCAACACCCACCTGCGCAAACAGGGCATCGAGGTGATCGAGATCCCGGGCAGCGAACTCGGCCGGGGGAGGGGCGGACCGCGCTGTATGAGCTGTCCCGTCGAACGGGCGGCCGTATAGCCGTACAAGTGATCGCATAGAAATTCTGAGCATCGTATAGACTTCCAGGGTCCTTCGTTCTCGTACCGTCTCTGGAGCGCCCCATGGCGACAGTCCCGACCGCCCTCGCCGGCCGCCACTTCCTCAAGGAGCTCGACTTCACCAAGGACGAGTTCCTCGGCCTCGTCGAGCTGGCCGCCGAGCTGAAGGCGGCCAAGAGGGCCGGGACCGAGACGCGCCACCTGAGCGGCCGGAACATCGCGCTGATCTTCGAGAAGACCTCGACGCGCACCCGCTGTGCGTTCGAGGTCGCCGCGGCGGACCAGGGCGCCTCGACGACCTACCTCGACCCGTCGGGCTCGCAGATCGGGCACAAGGAGTCGGTGAAGGACACCGCGCGCGTGCTGGGCCGTATGTACGACGGGATCGAGTACCGCGGCGACAGCCAGCGGAAGGTGGAGGAGCTGGCCGCGTACGCCGGCGTCCCGGTCTACAACGGCCTCACCGACGACTGGCACCCCACCCAGATGCTCGCCGACGTCCTGACGATGACCGAGCACACCACCAGGCCGGTGCACGAGATCGCCTTCGCCTACCTGGGCGACGCCCGCTTCAACATGGGCAACTCCTACCTGATCACCGGCGCCCTGCTCGGCATGGACGTCCGGATCGTCGCCCCCAAGCACTACTGGCCGGCCCGGGAGATCGTCGACCGCGCCCAGGAACTCGCCGAGGCGAGCGGCGCCCGGATCACCCTCGCCGAGTCCGTCGAGGACGGCGTCCGCGGCGCCGACTTCGTCGCCACCGACGTGTGGGTCTCCATGGGCGAGCCCAAGGAGGTCTGGGACGAGCGGATCACGGCCCTCGCCCCCTACGCCGTGACGATGGACGTCCTGCGCGCCACCGGCAACAGCGAGGTCAAGTTCCTGCACTGTCTGCCGGCCTTCCACGACCTCGGCACCAAGGTCGGCCGGGAGATCTTCGAGAGCCACGGCCTGGAGAGTCTGGAGGTGACCGACGAGGTCTTCGAGTCGGCCCACTCGGTGGTCTTCGACGAGGCGGAGAACCGGCTGCACACCATCAAGGCGGTCCTGGTGGCGACGCTGGCCTGAGACCGGCCGCGGCTACCAGGCGGTGCGCTGCTGAGGCACCACGGGCAGCCGGAACCACACGGCCTTCCCCGACCCGGTGGGCCGGTGCCCGCACGACGAACTCAGCGCACGGATCAGCAGCAGCCCGCGCCCGTGCTCCTGCCAGGGGTCGGGCGGGGTGTCGCCCGGTGTCGTCAGATCGCCCGGCGGCGCGGGATCGGGATCGTGCACCTCGACCTGGCACCCGGACGGCAGCAGCTCCACCACCAGCTCTATCGGCGAGTCCCCGGCCGTGTGCTCCACGGCGTTCGCCACCAGCTCGGCCGTGAGCAGCTCCGCGGTGTCACTGTCAGCCCCGTGCTCCAGCTCGGCCAGCGCCGTGCGCACCAGCGCGCGGGCCACGGGCACGGCCGCGGCGGAGTGCGGCAGTGCGATGCGCCAGGAGGCGGACGACGAGGGGCGTTCTTGCAAGGCGGGTCCGTTCATGAGCAGGCTGTCCTGCTTTCAACCTGATGAATCCTACGGCGCCGCCCGTCAGAGGCGTCCGACGGGCACCGCGCGGGACCTTCGGCCCCGCTGACGGGCGGCTTACCCGTAGCAACGGCTTGCCTCGCGCGACTGCTCCCGCTGTTACCGCTCTATGGACGAGCCGTGACATCTCTATATTGCCGTCGTGACGACAGTCACGAATGAGTGATAACTTCGAAACGTGTCCGCGCCACCGCCCGAGGAGGCCGCACGTCATGAGTCCCTTCACCGGCTCCGCCGCCCGCACGCCCCGCTGGGAGCACCTGCGCGTCGAGCTCACCGACGGCGTCGCCACCGTGACCCTGGCCCGCCCCGACCGACTCAACGCACTCACCTTCGGCGCCTACGCCGACCTGCGCGACCTGCTCGCCGAGCTGTCCCGAGAACGGTCCGTACGCGCCCTGGTGCTGGCAGGTGAGGGCCGCGGCTTCTGCTCCGGCGGCGACGTCGACGAGATCATCGGCGCGACCCTCGCCATGGACACCGCCCAGCTCCTCGACTTCAACCGCATGACCGGCCAGACCGTCCGGGCGATCCGGGAATGCCCCTTCCCGGTGATCGCCGCGGTGCACGGAGTGGCGGCGGGCGCGGGGGCGGTCCTGGCCCTGGCGGCGGACTTCCGGGTGGCCGACCCCACGGCCCGCTTCGCGTTCCTCTTCACCCGGGTCGGCCTCTCGGGCGGCGACATGGGAGCGGCCTATCTGCTGCCCCGCGTGGTCGGCCTGGGCCACGCCACCCGCCTGCTGATGCTCGGCGAACCGGTCCGCGCCCCCGAGGCCGAGCGCATCGGCCTGATCAGCGAACTGACGGACGAGGGACGTGCCGACGAGGCGGCCCGGACGCTGGCCCGCCGCCTGGCCGAGGGCCCGGCACTCGCGTACGCCCAGACGAAGGCCCTGCTCACCGCCGAACTGGACATGCCGCTGGCGGCCGCGGTCGAACTGGACGCCTCGACGCAGGCTCTGCTGATGAGCGGCGAGGACTACGCGGAGTTCCACGCGGCCTTCACCGAGAAGCGGCCGCCGAAGTGGCAGGGGAGGTGAGGTCGCGATGCGCGTCGCGATCATCGGCGGTGGCCCCGGCGGACTCTACGCCGCCGCCCTGCTGAAACGCCTCGACCCCGCCCGCCGGATCACCGTCTGGGAACGCAACGCCCCCGACGACACCTTCGGTTTCGGAGTGGTCCTCTCCGACGAGACCCTCGGCGGCATCGAGCACGCCGACCGGGTCGTTCACGACGCGCTCCAGCGGGAGTTCGTCCGCTGGGACGACATCGACATCGTGCGCCGAGGGGTCCGGCACACCTCCGGGGGCCACGGGTTCGCCGCACTGGGAAGACGACGCCTCCTCGAGATCCTCCACGACCGCTGCCACAGCCTGGGCGTCGACCTGCGCTTCCGCTCCGAATCGCCGTACCCCGACCGGCTCGCCGAGACCCATGACCTCGTCATCGCCGCCGACGGAGTCAACAGCACCACCCGCGAGGCCTACACCCATGTGTTCCGCCCCCATGTGGCCACACACCACTGCCGCTATATCTGGCTCGCCACCGATCTCGCCTTCGACGCCTTCCGCTTCGAGATCGCCGAGACCGAACACGGCGTGATGCAACTGCACGGCTACCCCTACGCGGCCGACGCCTCCACCGTGATCGTCGAGATGCACGAGGACGTGTGGCGGGCGGCCGGTTTCGACGAACCCGACCCGCACGACTCCATCGAGCGCTGCGCCAAGATCTTCGCGGAAGCCCTACGCGGCCACTCCCTGCGCTCCAACAAATCGGCCTGGACGACCTTCCGCACGGTCACCAACGCCCACTGGTCCCACGGCAACGTCGTCCTCCTCGGCGACGCCGCCCACACCGCCCACTTCTCCATCGGCTCCGGCACCAAACTCGCCGTCGAGGACGCCCTCGCGCTCGCCGCCTGCCTGGAGGAACAGCCGTCCCTGCGCAAGGCGCTCACGGCCTACGAGGAGGAACGCAAACCCGTCGTCGCCTCCACCCAGCGCGCCGCCCGCGCCAGCCTGGAGTGGTTCGAGGACCTCGGCCGCTATCTCGACCAGCCGCCCCGCCAGTTCGCCTTCAACCTCCTCACCCGCAGCCGCCGCGTCACCCACGACAACCTCCGGCTGCGCGACGCCCACTTCACCGGCGCCGTGGAGCGGGAGTTCGGCTGCCCGCCCGGCACACCCCCGATGTTCACCCCGTTCCGACTGCGCGGCCTCACCCTGCGCAACCGGGTCGTCGTGTCCCCCATGGACATGTACTCGGCGGTCGACGGCGTCCCCGGCGACTTCCACCTCGTCCACCTCGGCGCCCGCGCCCTCGGCGGCGCCGGACTGGTGATGACCGAGATGGTCTGCGTCAGCGAGGAAGGCCGTATCACCCCCGGCTGCACCGGCCTCTACACCGGCGGACAGGCCGAGTCCTGGACACGCGTCACCGACTTCGTGCACACCCAGGCCCCCGGCACCGCGATCGGCGTGCAACTGGGCCACTCCGGCCGCAAGGGCTCGACCCGGCTGATGTGGGAGGGCATGGACGACCCGCTCCCCGAGGGCAACTGGCCGCTGGTGGCCGCCTCCCCGCTGCCCTACAAGCCCGGCAGCCAGACCCCACGGGAGCTGACCCCAGCCCAACTCGCCGACCTCCGGGACCAGTTCACCGCCGCGGCACGGCGTGCCGCCCGGGCCGGCTTCGACCTCCTCGAACTGCACTGCGCCCACGGCTATCTGCTCTCCGGATTCCTCTCCCCGCTCACCAACCACCGCACCGACGCCTACGGCGGCTCGCTCGACGGGCGGCTGCGCTTCCCCCTCGAGGTCTTCGACGCCGTCCGGGACGTCTGGCCCGACGAGAAGCCGATGACGGTCCGTATCTCCGCCACCGACTGGGCCGACGGCGGAAACTCCGCCGAGGAGGCCGTCGCGATCGCCCGCGCCTTCGCCGCGCACGGCGCCGACGCGATCGACGTGTCGACCGGGCAGGTCGTCGCCGACGAGCGGCCGGAGTTCGGACGGTCGTACCAGACACCCTTCGCGGACCGCATCCGGAACCAGGCCGGGATCCCGGTCATCGCGGTCGGCGCCATCTCCTCCTGGGACGACGTCAACTCCCTGATCCTGGCGGGCCGTACGGACCTGTGCGCGCTCGCCCGCCCCCACCTCTACGACCCGCACTGGACACTCCACGCGGCGGCCGAGCAGGGCTACGAGGGTCCGGGCGTCGTCTGGCCCGCCCCCTACCGCGCGGGCAGCCGCCGCCCGCGGACCGGACGCACCGACGCCCCCAAGCCCCGCCTGACCCTGGGGACTTGAGGGACGCCGCGCCGCACGTTCCTGTGGTCCGGCTACCTGACCGCCGGTACTCCCGCGAACACGGCCCCCGCGTCCCTGAGCCGGTCGTGCAACTCCCGGAACACCCCCGCCGACCGCACCCCCGGCCAGTCCGCCGGCAGGAGCCGCGCCGGGAGCCCGGGGTCGACGTACGGGAGGTGGCGCCAGTTGTCGAGGGCGAGGAGGTAGTCGCGGTAGGCCTCCTCGGGCGGGGTGTCCACCCTGTCCCGCCACGCGTGCAGCACCGGCGCGTGCCGGTCCAGGAAGGCCTCGTGCTCCTTGGCGATCGCGGCCAGGTCCCACCAGCGCGCGACCGCCTCGACCGTGGCGGCGAAGCCGAGGTGCTCGCCGCGGAACAGGTCGACGTACGGGTCGAGACGCAGCCGGCGCAGGACGTGGCGCGTCTCCTCGTGGAGCCGCGCGGGCGCGATCCACACACCGGGCGCCGCCGTGCCGAAGCCGAGCCCGGCCAGCCGGGAGCGCAGCACATGCCGCTTCTGCCGCTCCGACTCCGGCACGGAGAAGACCGCCAGCACCCAGCCCTCCTCCTCGGGCGCGGCGGTGGCGTAGACGCGCCGGTCGCCGTCGTCGAGCAACTGGCGGGCGTCCGGGGAGAGTTCGTACCCGGCGGCGCCCTGCGCGGTGCGGGCCGGCAGCAGCAGACCACGGCGTTTGAGGCGGGACACCGACGAGCGTACGGAGGGCGCGTCCACGCCGACCGCGGCGAGAAGCCGGATCAGTTCCGCGACCGGGACCGGGCCCGGTACGAAGCGGCCGTAGGCGCCGTAGAGCGTGACGATGAGAGACCGCGGTGCATGCTGGTCGGACACGTTGATCATCTTAGGTCTTCGACATCACTGCTGGTCACCATCGGTGCGTAGTTTGAACCTCTGAAGTTTTCCGGTCGCGGTGCGCGGCAGCGCGTCCAGGAAGTGGATCTCGCGCGGACATTTGTAGGGCGCCAGTTCGGACTTCACGAAGGCGCGCAGCGCCTCCGGGTCCCGTACGGCGCCCTCCCGCACCACCACATGGGCCACCACCACATGTCCCCGGGCCGTATCAGGCCGTCCCACGACCGCTGCCTCCACCACGTCCGGATGCCGCAGCAACGCGTCCTCGACCTCCGGGCCCGCGATGTTGTACCCCGCCGAGATGATCATGTCGTCGGCGCGGGCCACATAGCGGAAGTAGCCGTCGCTCTCCCGCACATAGGTGTCGCCGGTGATGTTCCAGCCGTCGCGGACGTACGCGCGCTGCCGCGGATCGGCGAGATAGCGGCAGCCGACCGGCCCGCGTACCGCCAGCAGCCCCGGCTCCCCGTCGGGCACGGGCTCCCCGTCCTCGCCCTGCACCCGCGCCTGCCAGCCGGGTACGGGCACTCCGGTCGTCCCGGGCCGGATCTGCCCGTCGGCGGCGGAGATGAAGATGTGCAGCAGCTCGGTCGCGCCGATGCCGTTGATGATCCGCAGCCCGGTGCGCTTCCGCCAGGCCTCCCAGGTCGCCGCCGGCAGGTTCTCACCCGCGGAGACACAGCGGCGCAGGGCGGAGATGTCGTACCCGTCGGCCTGGTCGACCTCTTCGAGCATGGCGCGGTAGGCGGTCGGGGCGGTGAACAGGACCGAGACGCGCTGTGCGGCGACGGCCGCAAGCAGCTGCCGGGGATGGGCCTGTTCGAGGAGGAGCGAACTGGCGCCGGCGCGCATCGGGAAGACCACGAGGCCGCCGAGGCCGAAGGTGAAGCCGAGGGGAGGGCTGCCGGCGAAGACATCGTCCACATGGGGGCGCAGCACATGCTTCGAGAAGGTGTCCGCTATGGCGAGCACATCCCGATGGAAGTGCATACACCCTTTCGGGCGACCGGTGGTGCCCGAGGTGAACGCGATCAGGGCGACGTCGTCGGCGGCGGTGGCGACGGCCGGGTACGGGGTGCCGGGTGCCGGGCGGCGCAGCAGGTCGTCGGGGGCGTCACCGCCGTAGGTGCTGATCCGCAGGTCGGGTATCTCGGCCTTGACGAGGTCGTCGACGGACCGGACGTCGCAGAGGGCGTGGCGGACCTGTGCTATGTCACATATCACCGCCAGCTCGTGCGGCCGCTGCTGTGCCAGCACCGTCACCGCCACCCCGCCCGCCTTCAGCACCGCCAGCCAGCACGCGGCCAGCCATGGTGTGGTCGGGCCGCGCAGCAGTACCCGGTTGCCCGGGACCACGCCCAGGTCGGTGGTGAGCGTGTGCGCGAGCCGGTCGACGCGGGCGCGCAGCTCGCCGTACGTCCAGGAGGGGCCCGCCGGGGTGTGGAAGACCGGCCGGTCGGGGGGCGGGCCCGTCAGGAGCTCGGCGGCGCAGTTCAGCCGATCGGGGTACCGCAGCTCCGGCAGGTCGAAGCGGAGCTCGGGCCATTCCTCGCGCGGCGGGAGGTGGTCGCGGGCGAAGGTGTCGACATGGGCCGAGACGATCATGGCGGTGCGCCCCCTTTGCCGTGTGGGCGTTCTGGTGGGCTCGCGCAACGAGCGTATCGTGTTGGTGACGACAGTCAACGGTACGCGATACGGTCGACGGGAGACGCAGCGGAGAGGGGACCGGCGATGCCCGCATTCTCGCTCGAACCGGAACAGATCGCCTGGTGTGGCGAGCTGCGCACCATGGCGGCGGAGCGGTTGCGCCCGGCGGCCGAGAAGGGCGAACCGGGCCAGGTGAACCGGCCCCTCGTCGCAGAACTCGGTCGGCTCGGGCTGCTGCGAAGGCTGTTCACCTCCGGCGCCCTCGATCTCTGCCTGATGCGTGAATCCCTGGCCTATGCCTGTACGGAGGCGGAGACGGCCCTCGCCCTCCAGGGCCTGGGCGCCCATCCGGTCCACGCCCACGGCACCCCGTCCCAGCGGGACCGCTGGCTGCCCGCGGTGACCGACGGCACGGCGGTGGCGGCCTTCGCCCTGAGCGAGCCGGGCGCGGGATCGGACGCGGCAGCACTGGGCCTGCGCGCGGAGCCGACGGGGGCGGGGGAGGGCGGTGGCGCGAGGGAGGGTGTCGGCGCGGGGGACAGCGGTGGCGCGGGGGCAAGCGGTGGGGCGGGGGAGGGTGTCGGCGCGGGGGACAGCGGTGGCGCGGGGGCAAGCGGTGGGGCGGGGGAGAGCGGTGGCGCGGGGGCAAGGGGCAGGGCGGGGGAGAGCGGTGGTCCGGGGGAGGCCGGCGGCGCGGGCGGCTCTCTCGCCGCCGCCCCAGACGGTCTCGCTCGCTGGCGTCTGACCGGTGAGAAGTGCTGGATCTCCAACGCCCCCGAGGCCGACTTCTACACCGTCTTCGCGCGCACCACCCCGGGCGCCGGCGCCCGCGGGGTCACCGCCTTCCTGGTCCCCGCCGACCGGCCCGGTCTCACCGGCACGCCCCTCGACATGCTCTCGCCGCACCCCATCGGCGCCCTCGGCTTCGACGCCGTGCCGGTGACGGCGGACGACGTGCTCGGCGAGGTCGACCAGGGCTTCCGGGTCGCCATGGGCACCCTCAACCTCTTCCGGCCCAGCGTCGGGGCCTTCGCCGTCGGCATGGCACAGGCCGCGCTGGACGCCACCCTCGCCCACACCGCCCGACGGGACGCCTTCGGCGGCAAGTTGAGCGATCTGCAGGCCGTCGGTCACCAGGTCGCCGAGATGGCCCTGCGCACCGAGGCGGCCCGTCTCATGGTGTACGCGGCGGCGACGGCGTACGACGAAGGCGCCCCCGGTGTACCGGGGCGCGCGGCGATGGCGAAGCTGCTCGCCACCGAGACCGCGCAGTATGTCGTCGACAGCGCCGTCCAGTTGCACGGAGCCCGCGCCCTGCGCCGCGGGCACCTTCTGGAGCACCTCTACCGCGAGGTCCGCGCCCCGCGTATCTACGAGGGCGCGAGCGAAATCCAACGGGGCATCATCGCCAAGGAGTTGTACAAGTCCCAGCGGGAGCAGGGGATGTCGTCGGGTCAGGAGGTCCGGTGAGCACCGAGCGCGTCAATCCCCCCGCCCTCTCCCCGCCGACCGGTTTCTCCCACGCGGTCGTCGCCACCGGCACCCGCGTCGTCTTCCTGGCCGGCCAGACCGCCCTCGACCCCGAGGGCAAGGTCACCGGCGACACGCTCCCCGCCCAGTTCGAGAAGGCCCTGACCAATCTGCTCACGGCGCTGGCCGGGGCGGGCGGCACTCCCTCGGACCTGGCCCGGGTCACCGTCTACACCACCGACGTCGCCGCGTACCGGACGCACGCCCCCGAACTGGGCCGGGTCTGGCGGCGACTGGCAGGCCGTGACTATCCGGCGATGGCGGTCCTGGAGGTCGTACGCCTCTGGGACGAACAGGCGCTGGTGGAACTCGACGGCTTCGCGGTGCTGCCGTAGCGCCGTCCTGGTCCGCGGTACCGCTCAGGCGGCGATCGCCAGCTGTTCGGCCGGCACCCGGAGCGGGGCGACCACTCGGCCGTCGGCGGTCAGCTCACCGGTGTCGTCGAAGACGATCGCACCGTCGCACCGCAGGCTCCAGCCCTGCTCGGGGTGGGCCGCGACGATGTGCGGGGTGTGGCCGGCGGATGAAGGGCACGAGGCCTGGCAGGAGAACATTGCGCACCTCCACATCGGGTCGGGACCGTCCGTCCGGTCCCGATGAACAGACCATCCTCCCGGCGCGAACTCATCGGAACGGCCCGGCGGGAAACGTGACAACTTGCGGACAACACCCGGACGGTTCCACGACCGTCGGTGCGGACTCGCCACCGAAGGAGTGACGATCACGGCCCCGGGGCCGCCCGCCCGGTACCTAGTGGAAGCCCCACCTTCAGGAGGTTTCCGATGTTCATCCGCCCAGCCCTGGGTCTCGCGGCCGGTGCCGCGCTGTTCCTGCTCGCCGCCCCGGCCGCGCCGGCCACCGCGGACCCGTACGAGACCGTGACCGTCGACCCCACCGGGCACATCGCTGCGGACGGCACCCTGACCCTGTCCGGCACCTACCGCTGCGTGGGCAACACCGGCCCGGCCTTCATCAGCTCCTCCGTCAGCCAGGCCGACCCGAACGTCCGCCAGGGCATCGGCGGCACCAGCGCGCTCTGCGACGGCCAGGAGCACCCCTGGCAGAACTCGGGCAAGCCGTCGGTGAAGAGCCTGGAGACCGGCACCGCGAGCGTCGAGGCCACGATCATGGAGCTGCACCCCCAGGGCGGCCTGCCCCTGCCCCGCTTCCACGCGCTCGACCGCCAGGACATCACCCTGACCCGGGACTGAGCCGGGACCGAGCCGGACCGAGCCGGACCGAGCCGGGCCGGGCCGATGGCGGCGTCGAGGCCACCGGGGACGTTCCGACCGCCCCCGGTGGCCTCGCACCGCCGTCCGGTCGCAGAGGAGTTCTTCGTCAAGCCGGTGCCGGCCGCCGACCACCCCCGGCTGACCGGCGCACTGGGTGAGATCGACCGGGCACTGCGAGCGGACGGCGGGTGAACCGTGTCGGTCGCTCCCGCCGGTCGCTCCCGCCGGGGGATGTCGGTGTCGGCCTCGGAAAACCCGCGTGCGTACCGCATCTCGGCAGTGCCAGGATGGCGTGGGGGAAGCGAGGTCTCGTGGACGAATTGGGGCGGTTCCGCCGGGCGTTGACCGTGTGGGCGGCCGGTGGGGCGGGCGCTGACACGGCCGCCGCGGAGGCGCGGGCACTGGTCGGCGACAGGCTGCGGACGATCGTCCTCGTCGAGGGAACCAGCGACCAGGTCGCGCTCGAGGCGCTGGCCGCGCGCCGGGGCCGCGACCTCGGCGCGGAGGGAACCGCTGTGGTGCCGCTCGGTGGCGCGACGAACATCGGGCGTTTTCTGGATGTCTGCGGCCCTCCGGGACTCGGCCTCCCGCTGGCGGGTCTGTGCGACATCGGCGAGGAGCGGCACTTCCGGCGTCATCTGGAGCGGGTCGGGCTCGGCTCCGGTCTCACCCCCGCGGACCTGGAGGCGCTCGGGTTCCATGTGTGCGTCGCCGACCTGGAGGACGAGCTGATCCGCGCCCTCGGCCCCGAGGGGGTGCGTCAGGTGATCGAGGCCCAGGGCGAGACGCGCCCCTTCCGTACCTTCCAGAGCCAGCCCGCCCAGCGGGAACGCCCCGTGGAGCACCAACTACGGCGCTTCATGGGCACCCACAGCGGCCGCAAGGCGCTCTACGCCCAGGCCCTGGTCGCCCACCTGGACCTCCGCCACGTCCCCCGCCCACTGGAGGCCCTGCTCACCCACGTCTGAGGACGCCCAACCCCACCAACCAAAGGCTCCTACGCCACCCCCCCGCTCGCCGGGCCCGCCCACCGCTCGCTTGCCGTGCCCACCCGCTCATCGGCCTTCACCTGCCGCCTACCCGCCCGTCGCGCCCGCCGCTTGCCGCTGCTGCCCGCTTGTCGCAGTCACCGCCCGTCGCGCCCGCCGCTTGCCGCTGCTGCCCGCTCGTCGCAGTCACCGCCCGTCGCGCCCGCCGCTTGCCGCTGCTGCCCGCTTGTCGCAGTCACCGCCCGTCGCGCCCACGGCTCGCCGCCCCGCCCGCCGCCCCCCACCACATGCCGGGCCGGCCCTTTCCGGCGCCCGCTCCCTTCCCGCGCCCCCTCCCTCCCCGCACCCGTCCGCCCGCCGTGGCCATCCCGCCGCCCGCCGCGGCCACCCCTCCGCCGCTGCCGCTCCCACCCCCCGGCCGCGCGGCTCACTCTCCGTCTGCCAGGCAGTGGTTCAGGAGGTTGCCGGTTATCGGGTCGATCACCTGGTACCGCACCACCCGTCCCTCCCTCTCGCCGGCCACGATCCCGGCGGCTCGCAGCAGGCGCAGGGCCTGGGAGACGGCCGGGTCGTTCATGCCGGTCGCGATCGCGAGGTCGGAGACGGCGAGGGGGCCCGTCCGGTGCAGGGCGAGCAGCAGGGCGAGGCGGCCCGGGTCCGAGAGGAGGGCGAACCGTTCGGCCCAGGCGCGGACATGGGCGGGTTCGCCGATGGCGGCGATGGCGTCGCAGACCCGGTGTCCGTCGATGGTGCGACGGTCGGCGCGCTCGGCGGGGACGCGGTGCATGGGGCCATCCTCTCAGCAGGCGGACCGTGCGACGGCCCCTGATGTGATCTTGCATACCTGCGTGGCTGCGCAGCTATGCAGGGACCGCAGGGCACCTCTACGGTGGGCAGGCCGTGGTGCTCGGGAAGTCGGTGGGAAACCGACGCGGCCCTCGCCACTGTGATCGGGGAGTCTCCGTCCCATTCGGGTACGGCCACTGTTCGCCGCCAGGCGGATGGGAAGGCCGGGACGGAAGCGTACGACCCGTCAGCCAGGAGACCGGCCGCGGCACTTCACGAGTTGATCCACGAGGTGCTGGAGCGTGACCGCATGACCGAGCCTGTCCCTGCCTCCTTCCGCTGGCGACGCGAGGACACCGTCAAGACCGTCGGACTGATGGCGGTGATCGTCGCCCTGCATGTCGTCGCCTTCGGGATCCTGTTCCTGCTGGTCGTCCCGGGTCACTACGAGGTCGGCTCCAAGGCGTTCGGCATCGGTCTGGGTATCACCGCGTACACGCTGGGGATGCGGCACGCCTTCGACGCGGACCACATCGCCGCGATCGACAACACCACCCGCAAGCTGATGGCGGACGGCAAACGGCCGGTGTCGGTGGGGTTCTGGTTCGCGCTCGGCCACTCCAGCGTGGTCGTGGTCCTCGCCGCCCTCATCGCGGGCGGCACCCAGCTGGCCGGCCGGATCATGAACGAGGGCTCCAGCACCCACCAGGTCCTCGGGGTGCTGGGCACGACGATCTCCGGTTCGTTCCTCTACGTCATCGCCGCCCTCAACCTGGTGGCGCTCCTGGGCATCCTGAAGGTGTTCCGGGCGATGCGGGCGGGGACGTACGACGAGAAGGAACTCGAACAGCACCTGGATTCCCGGGGCTTCATGAACCGCATTCTCGGCCGGCTGACCAAGTCCATCACCCGCCCCGGCCAGATGTTCCCGCTCGGTTTCCTGTTCGGCCTCGGCTTCGACACGGCGACCGAGGTCACCCTGATGGTGATGGCGGGTTCCGGCGCGGCGGCCGGCCTGCCCTGGTACGCGATCCTCTGCCTGCCGCTCCTCTTCGCCGCCGGGATGAGCCTGTTCGACACGCTGGACGGCACCTTCATGAACTTCGCCTACCAGTGGGCCTTCTCCAACCCGGTCCGCAAGGTCTTCTACAACCTCACTATCACCGGTCTGTCCATCGCCGTGGCCTTCTTCATCGGCACGATCGAACTCGTCGGCGTCCTGCACGACAAACTCGCCCTGACCGACGCCGTCACCGGCTGGATCGCCGGCCTCGACCTGGACAACGTCGGCTACATCATCGTCGGCCTCTTCGTGGTCGTGTGGGTGGCGGCGCTGGCGTACTGGCGCCTGGCCAAGGTCGAACAGCGCTGGGCCACCCGTCTGGCCGACGGCGGCTGACGCGCCCCGCCCGGCCCACGGCGGGGCGTACCCGTCGCCGCGGTCCGGGACCGGCGTTCACCGTCTGCTGGCACACTGTCCGCACCCGGCGAAGGGGGTTTCCGCATGTCGATGGTCGGCAACCTGCGCAAAGTGGCCCGCCTGGGGCGGAGCGGCCGTGGCCGCGTGGACCTCAGCCACCCCGCCCGCTCACCGCTCGGCTCCTCGGTCGTCAACTGCGTCGTCTACCGGGCGGGCGTACGGCAGCCCGTGACGGACACCGTCGAGGAAGCCGTCCGCCGGGTGCGCAGGCACGGCCACGACTTCGTCTGGCTCGGCCTGCACGAACCGTCCGAGACGGAGTTCACCGAGGTCGCCGAGATCTTCGGCCTGCATCCCCTCGCCGTCGAGGACGCCGTACTGGCCCATCAGCGGCCCAAGCTGGAGAGCTACGGCGATGTCCTGTTCGCCGTCTTCAAGACGGTCACCTATGTCGAGCACGAGCGGCTCACCGCGACCAGCGAGGTCGTCAACACCGGCGAGATCATGGTCTTCGCCGGCCCCGACTTCGTCATCACCGTCCGCCACGGCCGGCACGGCTCCCTGGGCCCGCTGCGCGAGGATCTGGAAGCCCGTCCCGAGCAGCTGGCCAAGGGTCCGTCGGCGGTGCTGCACGCCATCGCGGACCATGTCGTCGACGACTACCTGACCGTCACCGACGCCGTCCAGGACGACATCGACGAGGTGGAGACCGAGGTCTTCTCCCCGCAGGGCGACCGGACCGCGGACGCCGGCCGTATCTACCAGCTCAAGCGTGAACTCCTGGAGCTGAAGCGGGCCGTGGTCCCACTGGCCCGCCCTCTGGAGACGCTCTCCACGAAGCCGCTGCGCGCCGTCGCCGCCGACATACGGCCCTACTTCCGCGACGTCGCCGACCATCTGGCCCGCGTCACCGAGCAGATCACGTCCTTCGCCTCCCTGCTCGACTCCATCCTCCAGGCCCACCTCGCCCAGGTCGCCGTCGCGCAGAACGACGACGCCCGCAGGATCACCGCCTGGGCCGCGATCGTCGCCGTACCCACCATGGTGTGCGGTCTGTACGGCATGAACTTCGACCACATGCCCGAACTGCGCTGGACCTTCGGCTATCCCCTGGTCCTGGGCGTCATCGCCGTCGCCTGCTTCCTCCTCCACCGCGGCTTCAAACGCAACGGCTGGCTGTGACGACCTCTGTCGGTCGGGGGTGTCGTCAGATGTCCCGGAAGAGACCAGCGAACGTGGTGACCTGCCACGATGAGCGACCTGTGGTCGCTGACCTGCGCGAATGACCTTTCGGCTGTTTCACGCTCGTGCCGCTTGATGGGGCCGGAAGTCCCAGAAAAGTCCCAGGGGGACTCCCACTGCTGGCGGGTGTCTTTCGGCTCTGCACGGCAGTACGGGCAGTCGAACGGTCTCGTTTCCAGCGCGGGTGGTGGAGCCTGGATGCCGAGTGACTGGCTCTCGGCCGGTGCCTTGCGGGATGGTGGTGTCCTGATGATCGACGACGACTCTGCGGCCGCTGGTGGCGGTGAGTCGGCAGCGCCCGCCAGCCCCCAGATGCCCACAGCGAGCGGCCCGTCGCGCGGGCCCGGTGGGCGAAGGGTCATGAGGTGATCAAGGGGCTCTCGCCGAGTGCTGCGTTCGGATCACCGACCCTCGGCACGGTCTGGAACCAGCGGGCGCATCGAGAAGGTTCCGTACGGTGGGCCGGGGCTGGAACTGTTCCTTGCAGATGGCCCGCATCCCAATGCGCGCAGTCAACAGCCAAAGGAAGGCGGGGATCTGGTCCCCGTTGCTCACGGCTGGGAACCTCCATCCGATCGTGACCGCGCTCAAGGACGACGAGCGCCGACGACTCATCATGCCTTCGGGGGCTCCGCCGAAGGTCGCTTCTCCTGCTGCAGGGACTGTCGGCTGAGGCGGTCTGGCGAGGGTGTGAGGTGCGGAAGGCCCACTCATTCCTTCACCCGCGCGAGAGGGAGTGGACATTGCTGTCGACGGCCTGGCCTGCATCGTCAGTGCCAGGCAGGAGTTCCCGCAGTCCGCGAATCCCGACCGCTCCCCTCGCCTCGTCGTGGAGCTCGCTCATGGTCCGACCGGCTGGCCCGGCCGCTGGCGAGATCGGAAGACCTGGACGCTCGAAGAGGCCCTGTACGCGGTCCCTGGAACGGATCAACCGCGAGATCAAACGCCGCATCGACGTCGTCCAGGTCTTCCCCCACGACGACGCCCTCCTGCGGCTGGTCACCGCCGTGCTCTTCGAGATGCACGACGAGTGGATCGCCTTCCCCCGCCGCTACCTACCCGAGGGCGGCATGGACCAGATCTACCCCACCGAGCCCGACGAAAGCGCCCCGCACTCCCCAAAGCCACCAACACGACCGACGATTGATCGCCTACACCACGTCAAGGCAACACCGTTGCCTTTAGCCCAAGTTGGTGTTGTCAACCACCGGCCGGTCGATGATCCGTCCGGCGCAGAGGGTGACCGCCGTGCCGCCGGCGGAGTGGAAGCCGTCGACGTCGCGGTGGCCGAGGGAGCT
>NZ_JBEXCS010000076.1:0-48005 GCF_040605395.1 Streptomyces sp. NPDC005648
TGCGGTCGCGAGGGTGTCCAGGTTGTTCGTCACACAACGATCTTGGACACCCTCGTTCACGTCTCTACGGGCACCCCTTGGAATCGATCATCTAGGCGCTACACAAGCCCCCACCCACCCGCAGCTGCGCCGCAGGCCTGCGGACGGATTACCCTGCGCTACATGACCCCGGCCGCAACCCCCGCCTACCGCCGCCTCAGCGTCGAAGAACGCCGCACCCAGCTCCTCGACGCCGCCCTCACCCTCTTCGCACACCGCGCCCCCGAAGACGTCTCCCTCGACGACGTGGCAGAAGCAGCCGGAGTCTCCCGCCCCCTCGTCTACCGCTACTTCCCCGGCGGCAAGCAACAGCTCTACGAAGCCGCCCTCCGCTCCGCCGCCGAAGAACTCCAGCACTGCTTCGACGAGCCCCGCGAGGGCCCCCTCCTCCCCCGCCTCGCCCGCGCCCTCGACCGCTACCTCGCCTTCGTCGACCAGCACGACGCCGGCTTCAGCGCCCTCCTCCAGGGCGGCAGCGTCGTCGAGACGTCCCGTACGACCGCCATCGTCGACGGCGTACGCCGAGCCGCCGCCGAACACATCCTCAGCCACCTCGAAGTGCCGGACCCGGGCCTACGCCTCCGCATGACCGTCCGGATGTGGATCACCGCAGTGGAAGCCGCGTCCCTCATCTGGCTCGACGAGGACAAGCAACCCCCCCTCGACGAACTCCGCGACTGGCTCGTCGACCAGTTCGCGGCCGTCCTCTCGGTCACCGCGACCCGCGACCCCCAGACCGCCGCACTGGTCCAGGCCCTCGCCGAGGATGTCTGACACTGGTCCCGTGAAGAGCGAAGACACCCCCTTCGAGGGAGGCCCCATGGACGGCCGCGTACTCCCCGTCCTCCTGGGCCCCACCGGCCACCCGCCCAAGATCTACCGTATCCCGGTCCCGGCCCCCTCCCCCGACGGCACCCCCACCGTCCTGATCTACCGTCGCACCCCCCGAGGCCACAGCAAACGCCTGGGCATCCCCCGGGGCTGGAAGTACGAGTACGACCCGACAGGCAAGGACACCGGCCGCCTCAAATGGCCCTGGTCCAAACCGGACGCCGCTCCGGACAACGCTCCGGACGCCACTCCAGACGCCACGCCGACCGGCAAGCCCGACGACCCCACCGAGTGAGCCGCTTACGCCGATCCGCGCACACCCGACGCGCGAAAACCCCGCGCCCCCCACAAGCTCACGGTGCGGAGCAGAGAGCCTGCCCGCACCGGAGGTGACGACATGTCAGGAAGGCTCCTGCGTCTGGTCTGCACGACAGCACTGGCAGCAGGCACAGCCCTCACCCCCCTCACAACCGCAACCGCGACTCCCTCCGCAACTCCAACCGCACCACCCCCTACCCCCACCGCCACCCTCACCCCCACCCCCACCCCCACCCCCACCCCCGGCAACCGCACCGTCCCCCAACTACTGACAGATCTCCAAACCCTCTACCGCCAAGCCGAACAAGCCACCGAGACCTACAACGCCACAGAGGAGAAGCTGAGGAGACAACAAGCCCGGACAGACCACCTGGACCAGGAACTCGCCCGCACCCGCCTCTCCCTCGACAACAGCCGAACCGAAGCCGGCCGCCTGGCCCGCCAGCAGTACCAGAACAGCACGGACATCTCCCCGTACGTCCGCCTCCTCCTGGCCAGAAACCCCCAACAGGCCCTGGACGAAACACACGTCATCGGCCAACTCGCCCAGGACCGCGCCGAAACGGTGGGCCGCCTCACCGGCACCGAGAAGAAGGCCGCCGACCTGGCCCGCGAGGCCCGCAAGGCGCTAGACGCCCAACTCACCCTCGCCGAACGCCAGAAGAAGAACCGCGACGACGTACAGCAACGCCTCGAGAACGTGGAGGCACTCCTGGCCTCCCTCACCCCCGACCAGATCTCCGCGCTGGCCGCGTTGGAGAACACCCAAACCGAAGAGGCACAACACCGGCTGACCACGTCCGGCGCGCTGGGCGACGACGCGCGCGAACCGTCCCGCGAGGGCGACCGAGCCGTACGGTACGCCGTGCAGCAGCTGGGGAAGCCGTACGAATGGGGCGCCGAGGGCCCGGCGTCGTACGACTGCTCGGGGCTGACGTCCCAGGCCTGGGGCCATGCCGGCACCCGGATCCCCCGCACCAGCCAGGAGCAGTGGGCGCAGCTCCCCAGGGTGTCCCTGAAGCAGCTGCGCCCCGGCGACCTGGTGGTCTACTTCCCCGAGGCCACGCACGTGGCGATGTACCTCGGGGACGGCAAGGTGATCCAGGCCCCGCGCACCGGCGAGACGGTCAAGGTCTCACCGATCGCGACGTACCCCATCCTGGGCGCCGTGCGACCGGACGGCGATCACGCGCCGGTGACCGACCCGAGGTAGGCCTCGGTCTTCTCGGGCTCGTAGAAGAAGTTCTCGAAGTCGGCCGGGTTGTCGAAGCCGTTGGCGAACCGGTCCGCCACCGGCGGGAGCTGGCCGGCCGCGCCGATCAGGTTGAGGATGTGCTCCGGCGGCGGGGACAGCATCGCGTTGGTCCACTTGGTGACGTGCTGGGCCGTCTCCCAGTACCGCTCGAACGTGGCCCGCATCCAGACCTCGTCGAACTCCTTCTCGCCGTTGTCGAGGATGGAGGCGAGGTACGAGGCGGCGCACTTGGACGCGGAGTTGGAGCCCTGCCCGGTGATCGGGTCGTTCGCGACCACGACGTCGGCGACGCCCAGCACCAGCCCCCCGCCGGGCAGCCGTCCGACCGGGTTGCGCACGGTCGGCGCGTAGCGCCCGGCCAACACCCCGCCCGCATCGGTCAGTTCGACCTTCGTGGCCCGCGCGTGCTCCCAGGGAGTGAACCTCTCCATGAGTTCCAGGGTCAGGGAGAGGTGCTCCGCCGGGTCCTTGACGCCGTTGAAGACGTCGAGCGGGCCGCCGGGTATGCCCTCCCAGAACAGGATGTCGGCGCGTCCGGAGGTGGTCAGCGTCGGCATGACGAACAGCTCGCCGACGCCGGGCACCAGATTGCACCGCACCGCCTCGAACTCCGGGTGCTCGGCACGCGGGCCGAGACCGTGGACGTACGAGACGGCCAGTGCCCGCTGCGGCTCGGCGTAGGGGGAACGCGACGCGTCCCGGCCGAACATGGACACCAGCTCGCCCTTGCCCGCCGAGACCAGGACGAGGTCGTACGTACGGGAGAAGTAGTCGAGGTCGGAGACCGCCGCGCCGTGGATGACCAGCTGGCCGCCGCGCTGGGCGAAGGTCTCCATCCAGCCGGCCATCTTCACCCGCTGGTCGACCGACTGCGCGTACCCGTCGAGCCTGCCCACCCAGTCGATGGCCCGGGCGGCCGGGCCCTCGCCCCAGGAGCCCGGGGCCGCGACCGAGACGCCGAGTCCTTCGATCTTCGGGGCCTGGGACTCCCAGAAGTTCAGCTGGAGATCGCGCTCGTGCTGCAGTGCGGTGTGGAACATGCACTGCGTCGACATGACCCGGCCGGAGCGGATCTCGTCCGCGGTCCGGTTGGACATCAGGGTGACCTCGTACCCGTGCGACTGGAGTCCGAGGGCGAGCTGGAGACCGGACTGGCCGGCTCCTACGACGAGTATCTTCCGCATACGGGTGGTGGCTCCTAAGTCGCGACTACTCGGGGGTTTCGTCCAGCGCGTGGGCGACCAGTGACAGCAGCGTCTCGATCACCGGGATCCTCCGCCGCGCATCCATGATCATTACAGGGATGTGCGCCGGGATCGTCAACGCCTCCCGCACGTCCTCCGGTTCGAACCGCTCGCTGCCGTCGAAGTGGTTGACCGCGACGACGTACGGCAGTCCGCAGCTCTCGAAGTAGTCGAGCGCGGGGAAGCAGTCCCTGAGGCGGCGGGTGTCGGCCAGGACGACGGCCCCGATCGCACCGCGTACCAGGTCGTCCCACATGAACCAGAACCGCTGCTGGCCCGGCGTGCCGAACAGGTAGAGCACCAGGTCGTCGTCGAGCGTGAGGCGGCCGAAGTCCATGGCCACGGTGGTGGTCAGCTTGCCGGGTGTGGCGGTGAGGTCGTCGGTGTCCTCGCTCGCCTCGGTCATCAGCGCCTCGGTCTGCAGGGGCGTGATCTCCGAGACGGCGGTGACGAGGGTCGTCTTGCCGACACCGAAGCCTCCCGCCACCACTATCTTCGTCGCGACTGGGGCGCGGGTGCGGTCCGTCTGCCAGGCCTTCAGGTCCGCTTCGGTGTCCTCGAAGGCGGTGTCCGCGAAAGCGGCGTCCGTGACGGTGTTTCTAAAGGCGACGGAGTCCACTCAGCACCCTTTCCAGCAGAGCGCGGTCGGGACGGCCCGTACCGTGACCGGTCCCGGTGCCGTACACACGGATCTTTCCCTGGTCCGCGAGGTCGCTGAGCAGGACCCGGACCACGCCGAGCGGCATCCTCAGCAGCGCGGCGATCTCGGCCACCGTGCGCATACGGCGGCAGAGTTCGACGATGGCCTGCATCTCGGGCATCACCCGGACGCTGAGGGAACTGTTCGTGAGTTCCCTGCGCTCCTCGGGGGCTTCCAGGGCGGCGACGAAGGTCTCCACCAGCAGGACATGGCCGAAGCGGGTACGGCCGCCGGTGAGCGAGTAGGGGCGGACGCGGGCGGGTTTGCGGTCCCCGCCGCGGACGGGAAGCTTCTTCGGCTTACTGCTCACTGGGCGCTCCCGGCGGACCGCTGCTCCAGGGACTGGCGTAGTTCGCTGCGCAGTTCGGGGGTCAGGACATGGCCGGCGCGGCCGACGAAGAGCGCCATGTGGTACGCCACCACGCTCATGTCGCAGTCCGCGGCACCGTGCACACCGAGCAGCGAGCCGTCGCTGATCGACATCACGAACAGGCTGCCCTCGTCCATCGCGACCATCGTGTGCTTCACCGGGCCGGAGTCCATCAGTCTCGCGGCGCCGATGGTCAGGCTGCCGATGCCGGAGACGATGGTGGCGAGGTCGGCGGAGGAGCCCCGGGGGCCCCTGGTGGTGCGGGACTGTGCCTGCCGGGCCTCGTCGTTTCGGCCCGGGTCGGAGGAGAGCAGCAGGAGGCCGTCGGATGAGACGACCGCCACTGATTGGATGCCCGGCACCTCCTCGACCAGGTTCGTCAGCAGCCAGTGCAGGTTACGGGCTTCACTGCTCAGTCCGAAGGTACTGGGCGCGGTCAACTGCTTGCCTCCTCGACTGTGCCCCCCGTGGCTTCTTCGGATGGAGATGATTCTGTGGCGGGTGCCTTGGTCTGGCCTGTCCGTTCGGCGATCTCCGCCTGTACGTCGCGGTAGCCGGCGACCGCGCCGCGGCGGAAGCCGCCGAGTCTGCGGCGGAGGGCTTCCGCGTCCACGGAGCCGGTCCGCCTGGGTTGGTCCGACGGGGGTGCGGTGATCCTGGGGGTGCGTTTGGGCAGGCCCTTCGCGGTGACGGGCTCCTCGTCGGGCACGCGGGTGTGTTCGGCCTCGGAGTGGCCCTCGGCCGCCTGCGGCTCGGGTTGGGGCTCCGGGTCGGGGCGGGTGTGGGACTCCGCCGGCTGGGGCGGGATGAGCAGTTCCATCGTCGTCTCGGCCGGCAGCGGCTCAGGTGCCTGCGACGGCTCCACGGCGGCCTCGACCGACCCGGTCTCCTCGGCCGCCGTCGGTTCCTCGTGCTCCGGCCTCACTCGTACGGCGTCACTCGCCCCTACGGCGCCGCCCTCCCCCGGGGCGTCGCTCCCCCGTACCGTCTCCCTCTCCTCCGGGGCCTCCCCGGGAACCCCGTCCTCGGTGTCCCTCCCCCGCACGGCCCGCTCCGCCAGCGCCACCAGTGGGTCGGGGGAGGACGGGCGGCCGGGCAGGGTGTTCGAGTTGGCCTCCGCGTCCGCTCCGGGGAGGGAGTAGGCGGGCGTGGCGCCCGGGAAGCGGGACGAGGAGGCGGAGGGGACCGCGGCGGACGGGGCGGGGGCCAGCAGGGGCTGGGGCAGGACCATCACCGCGGCCACCCCGCCCTGCTTCTGCTCGCGCAGCTGCACGCGGACGCCGTGCCGGTGGGCGAGGCGGGCGACGACGTAGAGGCCGAGGCCCAGGCCCTCCTCGCCCTCCTGGTCGTAGGGGGACTCGGGGTCGAAGTCGGTCAGGCGGGTGTTGAGGCGGACCATGCGGTCGGGTGCCATGCCGATGCCCTCGTCCTGGACGGAGAGCATGACCTCGCCGCTCTCCAGCAGCCAGCCGGAGACCTCGACCGGCATGTCGGGAGGGGAGAAGGAGGTCGCGTTCTCCATCAGCTCGGCCAGCAGGTGCGAGAGGTCGTCGGCCGCGAAACCCGCCACATGGGCGTGCGGGGGGAGGGCGGCGATACGGACGCGCTCGTAGCGTTCGATCTCGCTGACCGCCGCCCGGACCACGTCCACCAGCGGGACGGGGCCCGCGTGCTGCTGGACGTGCTCGGTGCCGGCGAGGACCAGGAGGTTCTCGCTGTGACGGCGCATGACCGTGGCGAAGTGGTCGAGCCTGAAGAGGGTGGCGAGCCGCTCCGGGTCGTGTTCGCGCTCCTCCAGCCCCTCGATGACCGTCAGTTGACGCTCGATCAGGCCGAGGGTGCGCAGGGACAGATTCACGAAGGTGCCGCCGATGCTGTCCCGCAGACGGCCCAACTGGGCGGCCGATTCGGCGAGTTCGGCGCGCAGCTCCTCACGGGCGTCGGCCATCTTCTGGCGCTGCCCGACCAGGTGCTTGCGGTCGGCCTCCAGGGTGGCGATGCGCTCGTGCAGGGCGGCGGCGTGCGCGTGCAGGGCGTTGACGGAGCGGACGGTCTGGGCGAACTCGTCGTTGCGGCCGGTGAAGGTGATGGGCTCCTCGGCGGCCGGGTCGGGGGCCTGGGCCAACCGGGCCGAGCCTCGGCGCAGCACGGACAGGGGCCGGGTCAGGGAGCGGGCCATCGCGGTCGAGATGCCGATCGCCACCAGCATCAGCGCGCCCAGCACCGCGATCCGGATCTCCAGCGCGGTGACGTCGTCGTCGCGGAGCTTCGCGAGGTCCTTGGTGCGGTGGTCGTAGAGGGCGGACTCGACACCGCGCATCATGTCGACACGGGCGGAGAGCGCGGCGTCGAGCTTGGTCGCGCCGGTGTCGAGTTCGGAGTCGCTCAGGGTCGGCTGGTCGGTGAGGGAGGCCAGGTACTTGTCGGCCTGGTTGACCTCGGGGCCGGTGACCGTGGAGTCGTACGACGTGTCGGCCGCGTCGGTCGCGCTCTCGCGGAAGTCGGCGAGGGCCGCGTCGGAGCGCAGCCTGGCCTGCTGGGCGGCGGCGGTCAGGGCGTCGCGGGTCCTGGTGTCGGCCGCCGAGGAGGTGGTGGTCGTGCTCGTCAGACCGGTGAGGGGGTTGGTGACGGTCTGGGTGGTGCGGGGCACCGCGAGGGCGGCGAGGAGCAGGCCGCGGGCGGCTGCCGACTGCTGTACGGCGGAGTCGAGTTCGGCGAGGGCGTGGGCACCGCCGCCGGCCCGGGCCGGCATCCGTTCGGCGAGTTGCTCGGCGAGCCGGTGCAGGCCGGTGATGGCGGTGGAGTAGGCGTCGTGTGCCTGCAACGCGCTGCTCTGGCCGGTGAGCGCGGAGCGGCGCAGGCTCTGGATGCCGTCGAGGTCGGCGCGCAGGGCGGCGGAGATGTCGGTGTCGGCGCGCAGGTCGTCGACCTGACGGTCGACGCGGGCGCTGTGCTGCTCGGAGGGGGCCTTGGACTTGGCGCGGCCGGCCGCGATGTACGCCGTGACGTCGTCCCGCTCGTCGGCGAGCGAGTGGGCGAGGGCCAGCGCGTCCTGGGTCTGCCCGGCGAGTGTCACGAGGTCCTGGGAGTCCTTGAGCCGGCCGGAGGCCGTGAGGACGGAGGGTGCTCCGGCGCCCGCGACGGCGGCGGCGACGACGGCCACGGCGACGATGAGCCGGTTGCGTACATGAGTGGGCCGGCCCTTGCCGGTGACGGGGCCGGGGGTCTGCTCCGAACCCCCTGCGGGGGCCGTCTGCTTGCCTGTACGACGAGGCCGCCTCTTCTGCACCGGTGCTCGCATTCCTGACTCGTGATACTCGTGGGCCCGGGTGACGCTCCGTCAACTTCCGTCGACCGTGCGCATAACACTCCGTACGGGTCCCGACCCTCCCAACTCCCTCGGGCGGTGGCCGTGCATCACCTGACCCGCCACCCGAAGGAGTGAACATCCAAGGAGAGCGGCCGGGCAAGTTCCTCCGGCCTTTGCGACGGCCTTGCCGGGCAGGCCGGTTGGACGTCTGCGCCGGGCGATGGGAGTATGTGCCGCCACGCCTTCCCGGAACATCGGATTCCACCCCAAACCAGGCGTCTGACCTGCGCGAGTACGCCAATTCGGCGACCGATGCCAGCCTTTGGTGAAGGCCGTGAAGACGTCGTGCAGACTGGCCGAATGCGTACGGAACTTGTTTCGGAGCCGGGCGATCCGTCCCGCCCCAACGAGGACTTCGCCGCCGTTGCCCTGCCCGCTTCGGGCCAGGGCGGCACGGTGGTGGTCCTGGACGGGGTGACTCCGCCGCGCGGCGAGACGGGCTGTCTGCATTCCGTCCCCTGGTACACGGCCCGCCTGGGCGGTGCGTTGACCGAACTGACCGTTTCCCTCCCGGATGTTCCGCCGGCTGAAGCGCTTTCCCGTGCCATCACGCGTACCGCTCAGGCACATACGCAAACCTGTGACCTTTCTCACCCACGCACCCCACAGGCCACAGTGGTCATGGCGCGCTGGAGCCAGGAGTCGGTCGACTACCTGGTCCTGTCCGACTCGGCCCTGCTGCTGGAGTCGCCGGACGGCGCGGTGACCGCCGTACTGGACGACCGGCTCTCCCGCCTCCCGCGTGCCTCCCTGGCCACGGACGCGATCGTCGACTCGACGGTCCGCAACAAGGAGGGCGGCTTCTTCACGGCGGCGGCGGATCCGGCGGTGGCGGCGCGCGCGGTGACGGGGACGGTGCCACGCGGCGAGGTGAGGGCGCTGCTGGCGCTCTCCGACGGGGCGGCACGCTGGGTGGAGAAGTTCCACGAGGGCGACTGGGCGGACTGTCTGCGCCTCGTCCGCGAGGAGGGCGCCGCGGCGCTGGTGCACAGGGTCCGCGCGCTGGAGCGCGCCGACGCCGGGACCCGCACCCATCTGCTCCGGAGCAAGACCCACGACGACGCGACGGCGGTGTACGCGGAGCTGCCCGCCACCCGCGGCTGACCCGGCCAGAAGGTCCCTATCGCTCCATCACACGGTTCAACTGCCCCAGCAGCCGGGCCAGTTCCGACACCTCTCGGCGGTCCCAGTGGGCCAGCTGGCTGACGTACCGCCCGCGGCGGGCCTCCCGGACCTTCGCGACGCGGTGGTGGCCCTCGGCCGTGAGGTGCACCAACCATGCCCGGCCGTCGGCGGGGTCGGGCTCGCGGGCGACGAGCCCGAGGTCCTCCAGGGCGCGGAGCTGCCGGGACATGGTGGCCTTGCCGACACCGATGTAGGCGGCCAGCTCCGTGGCCCGCTGACGGCCGCACTCGTCGAGCCGGACCAGCAGGCCGTACGCCGCCGACTCCAGGTCGGGGTGGACCTCGCGGGCCATCTCGCCCTGGCTGGCGCGGGCGCGCCGCAGCAGGACCGTGAGTTCGCGCTCCAGGGACAGATACTCCTGGTCGGCACCGCTCGGTGCCGTAGGTGAGGAGTGTCGTGCTTCGTCCCCGTTTCCGCCTTCGTGCACGTCAACCCCTGTCTCGGATCACCCGGTCCGGTTTCCCGGTGCTGAAAGTTTCCGCCCGACGCGGTCATCGCCGCAGCTCCACAAGTATTTCGCAGGGCTAGACCAACGGCAGCCTCCGCCCCCTCTTCACACCCCTTCTTCTACGTGCGTAGCTTCTTCATCGTCTCCCCCCACCGAGCATCACCGAGCCTTCGGAGGCACGTCATGCCCGTGCACAGACCGAACCCGCTCCGCCACCGGCGCCCCTTGCTCGCCGGACTCCTGCTCGCCGTCCTCTCCCTCTCCCTCACCCTCACCGCTCCGGCCGACGCGGCGACCGCGCCGGCCCGCGGCTCCGCCCACCTGGGCATGGGCGTCCTCGCCCACGACGGCCGGGACGGCACGCCCACCGTCGCCGCGGCCACCCAGACCGAGGGCGTGGACGTCTCGAGCCATCAGGGCAACGTCGCCTGGTCGACCCTGTGGAGCAGCGGGGTCAAGTGGGCCTACACCAAGGCGACCGAGGGGACGTACTACACCAACCCCTACTTCGCCCAGCAGTACAACGGCTCCTACGACGTCGGCATGATCCGCGGCGCATACCACTTCGCCACCCCCGACACCACCAGCGGCGCCACCCAGGCCGACTACTTCGTCGACAACGGCGGCGGCTGGTCCAGGGACGGCAGAACGCTCCCGGGCACCCTCGACATCGAGTGGAATCCCTACGGCGCCGAGTGCTACGGCAAGTCCCAGAGCGCGATGGTCGGTTGGATCGCCGACTTCCTCAGCAGGTACAAGGCGCGCACGGGCCGGGACGCGGTGATCTACACGGCGACGAGCTGGTGGAGCGACTGCACCGGGAACTACGGCGGTTTCGCGTCGGCCAACCCCCTGTGGATCGCCCGCTACGCCTCCGACGCGGGGACGCTGCCCGCCGGATGGTCGTACTACACGATGTGGCAGTACACCTCCTCCGGCACGACGGTCGGCGACCACGACAGGTTCAACGGCGCACTGGACCGCGTACAGGCACTGGCGAACGGCTGACGTGCGGCGAAGGCCCGGGCCTCCCTCACGGGACCCGGGCCTTCGCCTGTCCGGCCGCGTCCGTCACGCCGCGACCGGAACCTCCGGCCTCGCGTCGTCGGTGGCGGGCGCGAGGGCCAGTTCGAGGACCTGGCGGACGTCGGTCACGGCGTGGACGTCGAGCTTGTCCAGGACCTCCGCGGGGACGTCGTCCAGGTCGGGTTCATTGCGCTTGGGGATGATGACGGTCGTCACCCCTGCGCGATGCGCGGCGAGGAGCTTCTGCTTCACGCCGCCGATGGGCAGGACGCGGCCGGTCAGGGAGACCTCGCCCGTCATCGCCACGTCCGTGCGGACCAGCCGTCCGGACAGCAGCGACGCCAGGGCCGTCGTCATCGTGACGCCGGCGCTCGGACCGTCCTTGGGCACCGCGCCCGCCGGGAAGTGGATGTGCACACCGCGGTCCTTCAGGTCCGCGACCGGCAGTTCCAGTTCCGCGCCGTGCGAGCGCAGGAAGGACAGCGCGATCTGCGCCGACTCCTTCA
Source organism: Streptomyces sp. NPDC005648 (assembly GCF_040605395.1). NCBI lineage: Bacteria > Bacillati > Actinomycetota > Actinomycetes > Kitasatosporales > Streptomycetaceae > Streptomyces > Streptomyces sp. NPDC005648. The sequence continues at coordinate 11,293 of NZ_JBEXCS010000076.1, forward strand.
TCACGTCGCCCAGCTGGCCGGTGAGGGTCAGACCCGCCGCGCCCGTCTCCGGGTCGGCCAGCGACGCCTCGACGAACAGCACGTCGCCGCCCGCGCCGGTCACCGCGAGACCCGTCGCCACACCCGGGACCGCCGTACGGCGCTCGGCCGGGTCCTGTGCCGACTCCGGCACATGGTGCGGACGGCCGATCAGGGCACGCAGATCCTCGTCCGTGATGGTGAACGGCAGCTCCCGGTCGCCCAGTTCGTGCTGTGCCGCCACCTTGCGCAGCAGCCTGGCGATCGAGCGCTCCAGGGTACGTACGCCCGCCTCGCGTGTGTACTCGCCGGCGAGCTTGCGCAGGGCGCTCTCGGCCAGGGTCACCTCGTCCTTGTCCAGGCCCGCCCGCTCCAGCTGGCGCGGAAGCAGGTGGTCACGGGCGATGACGACCTTCTCGTCCTCCGTGTAGCCGTCCAGCCGGACCAGCTCCATACGGTCGAGCAGGGCCTCCGGGATGGCTTCGAGCACGTTGGCCGTCGCCAGGAACACCACGTCGCTCAGGTCGAGTTCGACCTCCAGGTAGTGGTCCCGGAAGGTGTGGTTCTGCGCCGGGTCGAGGACTTCGAGGAGCGCCGCGGCCGGGTCGCCGCGGTAGTCGGAGCCCACCTTGTCGATCTCGTCGAGCAGGACGACCGGGTTCATGGAACCGGCCTCCTTGATGGCCCGCACGATACGGCCGGGCAGCGCGCCCACGTACGTACGGCGGTGGCCACGGATCTCCGCCTCGTCGCGGACGCCACCGAGGGCGACGCGGACGAACTTGCGGCCCATCGCGTGCGCGACGGACTCACCCAGCGAGGTCTTGCCGACGCCGGGCGGACCGACGAGGGCCAGTACGGCACCGCCGCGCCGGCCGCCGATGACGCCCAGGCCACGGTCCGTACGGCGCTTGCGCACCGCCAGGTACTCGGTGATCCGCTCCTTCACGTCCTCCAGGCCCGCGTGCTCGGCGTCCAGGATCGCCTTGGCGCCCTGGATGTCGTACACGTCCTCGGTCCGGTCGCTCCAGGGGAGCTCCAGGACGGTGTCCAGCCACGTCCGGATCCAAGAGCCCTCGGGCGACTGCTCGGAGGACCGCTCCAGCTTGTCGACCTCCTTCAGCGCCGCTTCCCGCACCTTCTCCGGCAGGTCGGCGGCCTCCACACGGGCGCGGTAGTCGTCGGACTCCTCGGCCGCGTCCTTGGAGTCGCCGTTCAGCTCGCGCAGTTCCTTGCGGACGGCCTCCAGCTGGCGGCGGAGCAGGAACTCGCGCTGCTGCTTGTCGACGCCCTCCTGGACGTCCTTCGCGATGGTCTCGGCGACGTCCTGCTCGGCGAGGTGGTCGCGCAGGTGCTGGGTGGCGAGCTTGAGCCGGGCCACCGGGTCGGCGGTCTCCAGCAGTTCGATCTTCTGCTCGGTGGTCAGGAACGGCGAGTAGCCGGAGTTGTCGGCCAGTTGGGACACGTCGTCGATGGCCTGAACGCGGTCCACGACCTGCCAGGCGCCGCGCTTGCGCAGCCAGGCGGTGGCAAGTGCCTTGTATTCCTTGACGAGTTCGGCGACCTGGCCGGGCAGCGGCTCGGGCACCGTCTCGTCGATCCTCGTCCCCTCGACCCACAGTGCCGCGCCCGGTCCTGTGGTGCCGGCGCCGATCTTCACACGGCCGCGACCGCGGATGAGGGCGCCCGGGTCACCGTCGGCCAGCCGGCCGACCTGCTCGACGGTGCCGAGCACGCCGGTGCTCGGGTAGGTGCCGTCGATGCGCGGAACCAGCAGGACCTTCGGCTTTCCCGGTTCGGACCGGGCGGCGGCCTGGGCGGCCTCCACGGCGGCACGCACATCGGTGTCGTTCAGGTCCAGCGGAACGACCATTCCGGGCAGCACGACCTCGTCGTCGAGCGGCAGCACAGGCAGAGTGAGCGGTGTGGACGTCGAAGCCATGATCTCCCCTTCGGCATTCAAGTTGAGCTATGCCGACTCAATGCGTGGCGCTCCGCTGATGTTCCCGGGATGGCGTTCGCTGTGAGCGATCGCCCACTGAACTGCACATTCACGGCTCCCGCCGCCCCCCAACCCGACTGTCCCCCTGAATCCCCCAACCCCTCACCCTTCACCTTTCATCCTCAAACACCGGACGGGCTGAAGGGACGCGGCTTGTTCAGGGGGAGCGAGAACGACAGCCCGGAGCGGAGGCTCAGCATCCATCCCGGAGGCGGCAAGGGAGTTGGGCGGCGCCGGGCCGGGCGGGACGGAAGGGGCGGGCGGAGCGGCATGACTCGGAGGGGGGTGGGGCGCAGAAGACCAGGCGGCCGTGGCTCGGATGGCGTGGCCGCGCGCAAGGTTGGCGGCACGGGCCCGCAAGGGCTGAGCGCAGAAGCCCCAAATGGCCACGGCGCGGAAAGCGCGGGCGCGGCTTGGCCGAGCGGCGCAGAAGCGTGGGACGGCTAGGGGGTCTGGGGGTGGGGGTGGTGCTGGGTGGGTTGCTTGGTGTGGGCTTGGTGCCAGTGGCGGACCGTCGGCCAGCAGGACACGCCTATCGCCAGCGAGATCAGGTGGCCCCAGTTGGTCATGGGGTCGGTGAAGGCGATCAGGTCCTCGACCAGCATGCCGCCGAACAGAAGGAGCATGGGCCGGCGCAGCCACGGGGTGAGCAGTCCGGCCAGGGCGCCCACGCTGGAGGCGACGCCGAAGCTGATGCCGTAGTCGAGGCGGTGCAGGGAGGTGTGGGGCAGGTCGCCGAAGAGGACGCCGAGGCCCACCGCCCCCTCGGTCACGAGGGTGGCGAGGACATGGCCGAGGAGGAAGACCACGGCCGTCCGGGCGCCGCCTATACGTCGTTCCAGGGCGGTCAGGACGAGCAGGAAGCAGAGGACGTACGGCGACGCCAGGCCGCCCGCGACCCACAGGGCGCTGGCGAGCAGGACCAGCACGGGGGTGCGGATCAGATGGGCCACGTCCGTGCTGGAGCCCTGATGGAGGGCGTAGACGAGGGAGGGCGAGGCGTAGGTGGTGATCAGCGAGGTGACGACGAGGACGGCGGCGAATCCGAAGGTGAAGGGTGTGCCGGTGGGGGTGGGGAGGATGCGCCACGGGCGGAGCCGGAGGCCGGCGAGGCGCCCCACGGACTGTGCCGGTGCGGCCGACGAGGGTGCCGGCGCCGTTCTGACGCGCTGGCGGGGCAGGCCGTCCAGCAGTCCGGAGACCTCGGGAAGGGGCCCCGCCAAGGGCTTGGCGTCGGCCGTCGCGGCGTGTTCCACAGTGGGGGGCTCCTTCCGTTCGCAACCCCACCTTTCGGGGCCACACGGGCCACTGTCTATGACCGACGCCACGCATCGGGCGATTCTCAGCAACCTCTAAGCGAAGACTCAGGACCCGCCGGTTCATTCCCAGGAGGGCAAGGGAATTCAAAGGAAACGGGGGCGGTTCGGGCACCGAAGCGGAGGTCGCCGACGGTCACTCACGGTCTCTGCCGGTCGCTCACGGCCTCAAGAGGGTCACCTCCCTGGCGTGTGCCGCCTGCGTCGCCGGGTCCCAGTCGCCCGTGCAGTAGACGGACGCCTCGCTGATCGCGCCGTCCCTGATCTCGGCGCGCATCAACTCCCGGCAGTACCAGGTGCCTTGCTCGTCCTCCCAGCTCTCCTCGAACTCCAGCACAAGGCCGGTCGCGGTGGCGTCGACCCGATGGCGCGGAACGGTGCCGAGGAAGGGATGGCTGCGGCGGCGTGCGGCGACGACCTCCTCCCGGCCCTGCGCCTGGAGGCGCCACTGGGGGACGGTGAAGTCGAGGAACACATCGTCCGTGAACAGCCCGTCAGGGGCGGTGTTGGTCTCCAGGAACCGTACGAAGAGGTCGGCCAGTTCCCGGACTCGGGTGTCGGTGGTGTGCGCGAGAGTGGTCATGACGAGGCTCCCGCGAGGTTGTGGCCGATGACCTCCATCGTGCGGTTCAGTTCCGCCGTGGGGCTGAACTCGACGATCTCGGTGCCGGCGAAGACGAGCGGGAGGTGACCGGGTGCGCCGTAGTAGGCGTCACCGGCGTGGAAGACCTCGTCGTGGTCGGCGTAGCGGAGGACGAGCTTGCCGGCGAGGACCTGGCCCCAGTGCGGGCACTGGCACCGGTCGTCGGGCAGGCCCCGGAACAGCGGCGCCGGGTCCATGTCCTCCTTCACGGTCTCGTAGCCGACGGTGTACGGACCGACCTGCGCGTAACGGCCCTCGATGACCGGCTCGTCCACCTGGAGCTCGGCCTCGGCCTTGGATGTGCGGGGCATGGTGTCCTGCCTCTCTCCGTGGTTCGTTCGTCATGGAGAAGGCGTGAGATCGGGCGGCACGGTGTGAGACGGCCCCTCACAGGCGCCAGGGAGGCGGCCGCTCCGGCTGGTAGACACAGAGGGTGCCGGTCCGCACGGCGGTCCCCAGATGCCGGCCGAGCTCGGGGTGGACCTCGGCGATCCGGCGTACCGCGGCCCGGATACGAGCGGTGACGGTGGTACGGGCCCGCTCGACCGGCGATCCCGTACGACGGACCCGGCCGCCGATGCCGTACGCGGCCGCGAGCTGCGCGACGAGGGCGTCCCGCTCCACGGCCGCCCGCTCCGACCGCCCGGCGTCCCCCGACGCGTCCGCGTCCCGGGCCTCGTCCTCCAGCTCCCGCAGCCTGCGCCGGTAAGCGGCCCGGGCGGCGGCGTCGACGACCTCGCCGGCATCACCCTGCGGATGAAGCCCCGGACCGAGCCCGCCGCCCTGCCCGCTTCCGCGGGAGGCACCGGGGGCCCCGGGAGACGCCAGCTCCACGGCGGGCACCGGCGTGCCGGGCCGAGCGAGCAGCACGGCGAGATCACGCAGCCCCTTGCTGTCGGGAAGACGCACGTCACGACCGGCGTAGCGGAGGTGCCAGAAGGGGCCTTCATGACGGAAGAGGGCGGGGTCGGGAGCGGGGGTCGGGGCATCCGCGGGCGCGGATTCGGGACCTGGGACCGCCGTCATGCCGGTGCCTGTGCCGGCGCGCACACCCGTGCCCCTGCCCGTGCCCGTGCCCCTGCCCATGCCCATGCCCATCTCCGCATCGGCACCCCCACCCCCACCCCGCTCCTCCTCCCCCCTCTCGCCCCGGATCCGCTCCGTCAGTGCCACCGCGCCCGCCGCCTCGGCCGCTCGCAAGGCCGTGGTCCGGTGGCGGTCGGCCCGGTCCGGGTCCCCCATGGCCGCCGCCAGCAGGGCGAGGTGACGGTCGACCGGGCCCCGTACGGCCGCGCCGATGCCCTCCACCGCGAACAGGCCGGCGTACGGGGCGAGGAGGTCGTACAGCGCGGGTGCCGCCGGATGGGATTGCATGGCGGCCACCGTCTCCGCGGCCTGCGCCAGCATCGGGAGCCACTCGCTGTCCCGGGTGGCGCCGCCGAGACGCGGTGCGACGGCGGACAGACGGCGCGCGGCCTCGTCGTGGTGGCCGAACTGGGTGGCGAGCAGGGCGAGGGTGACGCGGGGCCAGAGCATGGGCGAGTGTTCGAGAACGGCTGCCTCGGACCGTATGCGCTCCAGTCCCGTGAGGTCGTCCGTCTCGGTGTAGAGGCACCAGCGCTGGGTGACGGCGAGCAGGGCGGCGTTCGCGCTGCCGGAGCGCCGGCCCAGCTCCTCGACTTCGTCGAGCGCGGCCGAGCAGTCCTGGAACCGGCCTTCCATCAGCGCCCGGGTGCCGCGCCACAGGGGTACGTACCAGGCGTACAGGGGGCGCCTGAGCGGTCGTACGACGGCCTCGTACGCCGCGGCCTCGACGTCGGCCTCGGCGAACGCGCCCGTCTCCATGAACGCGACCAACCGGAGCCGCCGGCCGAGGAGTTCGAGGACGGGATCGCGGAGTTCGCGGGCGGTGGCGACGATCTCCGCGGACCAGGTGAGCCGGTCACGGCAGTGGTCGGGGCCGGGACGGGCGTCGCAGAGGGCGGCGAGCGCGGTGGCCAGTGTCGCCGGGTCCCCGACCTCACGGGCGAGCGCCAGGGCCTCCTCGGCAAGCGCGAGCCGCCCCGCCTCGGGTTCGAGAAGCCCGGCGGCAAGGGAGAGCCGAGCGGTGACGGCGGCACGCAGGGCGAGGGGGGAGGGAGGACCGGGTCGGCGCAGGGAGCCGGAAAACCTCCGCACACCGGAGAGGGCCGAGGCTACGAGAGGGCGCGCGTCGTCAGGACGAGGCCCGGCACCGGAGCGACCCGGACGCCCGGGCCGCCCCGACTGAGCACTACGCCGCCCCATCCGGGCAGAACGGCCCCACTCGGCGTCGGAGAAGTCCGGCTCGGCGTTGGCGCGCACGCGGTCCGACCAGACGGAGCCGTCCGGTTGAGCAGTGCGACGACCCGACCGGCCGGGTTGGTCCGGCCCAGCGGCGACACGGTTCCGGTCGGCTTCGGAGAAGTCCGGGTCGGCTTGGGGATTCTCCGGATGAGCAGGGCGGGCCGGTTGGATGGCGGGGGCGGGGGCGGAGTCATTCGGGGTGGCGGACGGGCGGCCTATATCGGCGGGGCGGTGTGGATCGGGCTCGGGGTGGTTCGGCTCGGGGTGGTTCGGCTCGGCGTGGTTCGGCTCGGGGTGGTTCGGCTGGGCGTCGGTGCGGTTCGGGGCGGGGGTGAGTGCGGTCCGTGCCTCGGTCAGCAGGTTGACCTGCTCGCGGTCCTCCAGGTCCACCTCGAAGCCGACGGGGCCGGTGCCGAGCCCGAGCGCGGCCCGTGCCAGCAGGTCCGGCCGGTCCACCTCCCGTGCCATCCCCGCCGCCGTGAGCAACGCGTCCCGAGCGGCCTCCCGCTCACCGGCACCCAGCCGCGCCGCACCGAGCCCGAGCAGCAACTCGACCAGTTCGACCCGGTCGCCCCCCGCCCGCGCCGCACCCCCGTCGACCTGCCCGGTCCCGCGCCCGCCGGCCGCACCCGGTGCTCCACCACCCCCCACCCCCAACGCCTCCACCGCCCGTTCGTACCACCGGGACGCGTCCTCGAAGGCGAACATCGCCTCGGCCCGGGTCGCGGCCTCGTGGGCGTACGCGGCGGCGCGGCTCGCGTGGTCCGGGCCGGACAGCAGCAGGTGGTGGGCGACCTCCGCCGGGGCGGTGTCGCGGCCCCGGCGGGCGTAACCGGCCAGGACATCGGCGACCGTGTGATGGAGCGCCGTCCGATCGGCGAAGCCCAGGGTGTCGTAGACCGCGTCCCGCAGCAGGTCATGGCGGAACGCGCCCCGATCCGCGCCCACCTCCGCCAACAACCCCGCGGCGGCGGCCTCCCCCAACAGCGACCGCACCTCCCCCAACGGCACCTCCGCCCCCTCCGCCAACACGTCCAGCCGGAAACGGGTTCCGAGCACCGCGGCCACGTCCAGCACCCGCCGGGCCCGCGGGGTGAGGTCGGCCAACCGATCGTCCACGGCGGCCCGAACGGCACCCGGAGGAACCCCGGCACCGCCCCTCTCCCCCGCCCGCTCACCCCAACTCCCGGCCCGCAGCAGCTCGGTGACGAAAAAGGCGTCGCCACCGGTCCGCCGTACCAGAGCCCGTACCTCCCCCGACTCCGGCACCGCCCCCGTCACCGCCTCGACCAGCGCGGCCACATCCCTCTCCGCCAGCGGCCCGACCCCCAAGGCCCGCCCCCGCCGCAACAACTGAGCCCAGACCCGCCCCCGCCCCACCGGGCCGTCGCCCCTCCCCCCGTCCGGCACCCCCTCCCGCCACGCCACCTCCTCGTCCCGCGCCGTCCCCAGCAACAGCACCGGCATCGTGCGGGCCGCGTCCGCCGTCTCCAACAGGAGGCGCAGGGACGACGCGTCGGCCGCGTGGACGTCGTCCAGGATCAGCAGAAGAGGCCGGCGGCGAGCGGCCGTGGCGAGGAGTTCGGCCACGTCCGCGGTCAGGCGCAGACGGGCCGCCTCGGGGTCGGCGCCGTGCAGGACACCGGGACCCGCCCCGGACACCAGCGCCCGCAGCGGCGGCGACGCGGCGACCAGCCGGCCGCAGGCCGCGTCGTCGGCGACCAGTTCGCGCAGCGGCCGGGACCAGGGGCGGAAGGCACGGCCCACGGTCTCCGGCGGGCACCAGGTCCAGAGGGTGCGGAAGGCGCCCGCCTGGGCGGCGACCTCCTCCGCCGCACGGGTCTTGCCCGCCCCCGCGGGCCCCGTCAACGTGACCAGTCCGCCCCTGCCGGCCGCCGCACGCCCCAGCGCCCCGCGCAGCTCACCCAGCACGTCCTCGCGTCCCACGAACGGGTATTCCGCGGCCATACAGCCACCACCCCGCACTTCTCGACGAACCCGCCGAAACCTCGCTGCTCCGAGCCTAGGCACCGTCGGCGGACCGCGCGAGGCACGCGAGCCCCACCGCCCGCCGGGCACCGCCGGGCACCGCCGTCGCCCGTAATTCCCCCAGCCGCCCACCCCGATTCATGCAGGATGAACCCATGACCGCCACGCCCTCCACGCCCGCCGGGACCTACGGCCCCGACGCCTGTGACCATCCCGTCGTCCTGGACCGTCGCGAAGGCCCCTACGGCGAGATCGTGCTGCGGCGGCACGGGGAGTTGCTGCAGATCATCGCCAACGGGTGCTTCCTGATGGACACCTCGGACGGGCGTTCCGAGCGGTTGCTCGTCGACGCGGCACTGGGTGCCCTGGACGACCGACCGGAGCCGAACGTGCTGATCGGAGGCCTCGGTGTCGGCTTCTCGCTCGCACACGCGGCCGGGAATCCGAGGTGGGGCGCCATCACCGTCGTAGAGCGGGAACCGGCCGTCATCGACTGGCACGAGCGGGGGCCGCTGTCCGAGATGTCGGCCGATGCCCTCGCCGATCCCCGCACCCACATCACGGAGGCGGATCTCGTCGCACATCTCCGTGAGACATCCGCCACTTACGACGCACTCTGCCTGGACATCGACAACGGTCCCGACTGGACTGTCACCGACGGCAACGAAGGGCTGTACTCGGCGGCCGGACTCGCAAGCTGCGCAAGGGTGTTGAAACCCGGCGGGGTACTCGCCGTGTGGTCGGCGCGGCCCTCTCCGGAATTTGAAGGAACACTCTGGAATGCCGGGTTCCAGCGGGTGCGTACCGAAGAGATCCCGGTTGCCCGGGGCGTTCCCGACGCCGTGCACCTCGCCGTCCGACCTGGATAGCCGAAGCGCGGTTACTCCCCGTACTCTGCTTCCCGGACGCGGATCATTCAAGCGTCAATCGCAAGCATGCGCAGGCACTGCCAGTCAGCGGAATGACCCCCACACATTCCGGAAAGCAACTCAGGGGCGGGCGATGGAGCAGACCCACACATCCCACAACGGCACGACGGCGACCGCGGGCGCGCAGCGCCGGGTCCTGGTGGTCGAGGACGACCCGACCATCGTGGACGCCATCGCGGCCCGCCTGCGTGCCGAGGGTTTCCTCGTGCAGACCGCGGGCGACGGCCCGGCCGCCGTGGACACCGCCGAGGCCTGGCAGCCGGATCTGCTGATCCTCGACATCATGCTGCCCGGCTTCGACGGTCTGGAGGTCTGCCGGCGCGTGCAGGCCGCCCGTCCGGTGCCGGTGCTGATGCTCACCGCGCGCGACGACGAGACCGACATGCTGGTCGGACTCGGGGTCGGCGCCGACGACTACATGACCAAGCCGTTCTCCATGCGGGAGCTGGCCGCGCGGGTGCATGTCCTGCTGCGGCGGGTGGAGCGGGCGGCGCTGGCCGCCGCGACGCCGAGAAGCGGCATCCTGCGGCTCGGCGAGCTGGAGATCGACCACGCGCAGCGGCGGGTGCGGGTCAGGAGCGAGGACGTGCACCTCACGCCGACCGAGTTCGACCTGCTCGTCTGCCTCGCCAACACGCCCCGCGCGGTGCTCTCGCGGGAGCAGCTGCTCGCCGAGGTGTGGGACTGGGCGGACGCGTCCGGCACGCGGACGGTGGACAGCCACATCAAGGCGCTGCGCCGGAAGATCGGCGCCGAGCGGATCCGCACGGTGCATGGTGTGGGCTACGCGCTGGAGACCCCGACGCCATGAGCGGCGGTCCGGCCGCACGGAGAGGCCCCGGGGAGCAGGAGCCCTGGGGAGGTCTGCGCCCGTTCTCCATCAAGACGAAGCTGGGCGCACTGGTCGTCATCGCGGTCCTCATCACCACCGGCCTGATGATGATCGCGATGCGCACCGCGACGGAGCTGCGCTTCATCACGGTCTTCTCGATGATCGCCACGCTGCTGATAACGCAGTTCGTGGCCCATTCGCTCACCGCGCCGCTGGACGACATGAACGCGGTCGCCGGGGCCATCTCGCACGGCGACTACACCCGCCGGGTGCGGGAGAACCGGCGGGACGAGCTGGGCGACCTGGCGCAGACGATCAACCGCATGGCGGACGACCTGGAGGCCCAGGACCGCCAGCGCAAGGAGCTGGTGGCGAACGTCTCGCACGAGCTGCGCACGCCCATCGCGGGGTTGCGCGCCGTGCTGGAGAACATCGTGGACGGGGTCACGACCGCCGATCCCGAGACCATGCGCACGGCCCTGAAGCAGACCGAGCGGCTGGGCCGGCTCGTGGAGACGCTGCTGGACCTGTCCCGCCTGGACAACGGCGTCGTACCGCTGAGGCAGCGGCGCTTCGAGGTGTGGCCGTACCTGTCGGGCGTCCTGAAGGAGGCCAACATGGCCGTGCCCGCGCGTGCGGGCATCGCCTCGGGCTCCGGCAGCAGCACGCGTACGGACGTCCATCTGCACCTCGACGTCTCGCCGCCGGAGCTGACCGCGCACGCGGACCCCGAGCGCATCCACCAGGTAGTGGCGAATCTCATCGACAACGCGGTCAAGCACAGCCCCGCGCACGGCCGTGTGGTCGTGAAGGCACGCCGCGGCACTCTGCCCGAGTCGCTGGAGCTGGAGGTCCTCGACGAGGGCCCCGGCATCCCGCGCTCGGAGTGGCACCGCGTGTTCGAGCGGTTCAACCGGGGCGGGGCCGGCGCGTCGAACGGACACGGCGGACATGGCGGCGACGGCGGTACGGGCCTCGGGCTCGCGATCGCCCGCTGGGCCGTCGATCTGCACGGAGGCCGGATCGGAGTGGCCGAATCCGAGCGTGGCTGCCGGATTCTCGTCACTCTTCCGGGAGAGACATCCGTTCAAAGTTGACGTAAAGTCCGAACCGGAGCCTCAAGATCCACCTGTGCTCGCGGGCCGGAACCGCCGACAGACACGTGTGATCAGGAACACGCCCGCAGGCCGTGCCTGCAGGGCTTACGTCCGCACACCCGCGGAAGAGTCAACTCGTAGCGGAACCACGCTTGTTTCCCGCCAAAACCACGCCCGAAACGCGCTTTCCGATGTGACTTACGCGACGATGACCTTGCTCGGCCTGACCTACCCGGCCATGGGGGCGTAGCCTTTATTCCCGCTGTCCATCACCTTGTGAGAAGCGGAAGAGGGCGGTTGCCGCCGTGTCGCCACAGTCCCCCAGTAACTCGAGCATCTCGACCGACGACCAAGCCGGGAAGAACCCCGCAGCTGCGTTCGGTCCCAACGAGTGGCTCGTCGACGAGATCTATCAGCAGTACCTCCAGGACCCGAATTCGGTAGACCGAGCCTGGTGGGACTTCTTCGCCGACTACAAGCCGGGAGCGGCCGCCGCCTCGGCTCCGGCGGGTACTGCGGCCGCGGGGGCCGCAGGGACCGGCACAGCGGCTCCTACGGCGCCTGCCGCGCCCGCCCCTGCCGCCTCCGTCCCCGCGCCGGCCCAGGCCGCCCCCGCGGCGCCGAGGCCCGCGGCCGCCGCTCCGGCGCCCGCGGCCGCTCCGGCTCCCGCTCCGGCCGCCGCCAAGCCCGCCGCGCCCGCCCCCGCCGCGAAGCCCGCCGCCAAGGCGGCGCCCGCGGCCGAGGCCGCCGACGGCCCGGAGCTGGTGACGCTGCGCGGCCCCGCTGCCGCCGTCGCGAAGAACATGAACGCCTCGCTGGAGCTGCCGACCGCCACCTCGGTCCGCGCGGTCCCGGTGAAGCTGCTGTTCGACAACCGCATCGTCATCAACAACCACCTCAAGCGCGCCCGGGGCGGGAAGATCTCCTTCACGCACCTGATCGGCTACGCGATGGTGCAGGCCATCAAGACGATGCCGTCGATGAACTGGCACTACGCGGAGAAGGACGGCAAGCCCACCCTCGTCAAGCCGCCGCACGTCAACTTCGGCCTCGCCATCGACCTGGTGAAGCCGAACGGTGACCGCCAGCTCGTCGTCGCCGGCATCAAGAAGGCCGAGACGCTGAACTTCTTCGAGTTCTGGCAGGCCTACGAGGACATCGTCCGCCGCGCCCGTGACGGCAAGCTGACGATGGACGACTTCTCCGGCGTCACGGTCTCCCTGACCAACCCGGGCGGCCTCGGCACCGTGCACTCCGTGCCGCGTCTGATGCCCGGCCAGTCGGTGATCATGGGCGTCGGCTCCATGGACTACCCGGCCGAGTTCCAGGGCACCAGCCAGGACACCCTCAACAAGCTCGGCATCTCGAAGGTCATGACGCTCACGTCGACCTACGACCACCGGGTCATCCAGGGGGCCGCCTCCGGCGAGTTCCTGCGGATCGTCGCCAACCTGCTGCTCGGCGAGAGCGGCTTCTACGACGAGATCTTCGAGGCGCTGCGCATCCCCTACGAGCCGGTCCGCTGGCTCAAGGACATCGACGCCTCGCACGACGACGACGTCACCAAGGCCGCCCGTGTCTTCGAGCTGATCCACTCCTACCGGGTCCGCGGCCACGTCATGGCCGACACCGACCCCCTGGAGTACCGCCAGCGCAAGCACCCCGACCTGGACATCACCGAGCACGGCCTCACCCTCTGGGACCTGGAGCGCGAGTTCGCGGTCGGCGGCTTCGCCTCCAAGTCGATGATGAAGCTGCGCGACATCCTCGGCGTGCTGCGCGACTCGTACTGCCGCACCACCGGCATCGAGTTCATGCACATCCAGGACCCCAAGCAGCGCAAGTGGATCCAGGACCGGGTGGAGCGCCCGCACTCCAAGCCGGAGCGCGAGGAGCAGCTGCGCATCCTGCGCCGGCTGAACGCGGCGGAGGCCTTCGAGACCTTCCTGCAGACCAAGTACGTCGGCCAGAAGCGCTTCTCCCTGGAGGGCGGCGAGTCCGTCATCCCGCTGCTGGACGCGGTGCTGGACTCGGCCGCCGAGTCCCGTCTGGACGAGGTCGTCATCGGCATGGCCCACCGCGGCCGGCTGAACGTTCTCGCCAACATCGTCGGCAAGTCGTACGCCCAGATCTTCCGCGAGTTCGAGGGCAACCTCGACCCGAAGTCGATGCACGGCTCCGGCGACGTGAAGTACCACCTCGGCGCCCAGGGCACCTTCACCGGCCTGGACGGCGAGCAGATCACCGTCTCGCTGGCCGCGAACCCCTCCCACCTGGAGACGGTCGACCCGGTCATCGAGGGCATCGCCCGCGCCAAGCAGGACATCATCAACAAGGGCGGCACGGACTTCACCGTCCTGCCGGTCGCCCTGCACGGCGACGCGGCCTTCGCGGGCCAGGGCGTGGTGGCCGAGACCCTGAACATGTCGCAGCTGCGCGGCTACCGCACCGGCGGCACGGTCCACATCGTCATCAACAACCAGGTCGGCTTCACCGCGGCGCCCGAGTCCTCGCGCTCCTCGATGTACGCGACCGACGTGGCCCGCATGATCGAGGCCCCGATCTTCCACGTGAACGGCGACGACCCGGAGGCCGTGGTCCGTGTCGCGCGGCTGGCCTTCGAGTTCCGCCAGGCGTTCAACAAGGACGTGGTGATCGACCTCATCTGCTACCGCCGCCGCGGTCACAACGAGTCGGACAACCCGGCCTTCACCCAGCCGCTGATGTACGACCTGATCGACAAGAAGCGCTCGGTGCGCAAGCTGTACACCGAGTCCCTGATCGGTCGCGGCGACATCACCCTGGAAGAGGCCGAGCAGGCCCTCCAGGACTACCAGGGCCAGCTGGAGAAGGTCTTCACGGAGGTCCGCGAGGCCATCACGGCCCAGCAGGGCACCGGTCCGGTCTCGGACCCGCAGGCCGAGTTCCCGGTCGCCGTGAACACCGCGATCTCCACCGAGGTCGTCAAGCGGATCGCCGAGTCCCAGGTCAACATCCCGGACTCCTTCCACGTACACCCGCGTCTGCTGCCGCAGCTGCAGCGCCGGGCGGCCATGGTCGAGGACGGCACGATCGACTGGGGCATGGGCGAGACGCTGGCCGTCGGCTCCCTCCTCCTTGAGGGCACCCCGGTCCGCCTCTCCGGCCAGGACTCCCAGCGCGGCACCTTCGGCCAGCGCCACGCGGTCCTCATCGACCGCGAGACGGGCGAGGAGCACACCCCGCTCCAGTACCTCGCCGAGGAGCAGGCCCGCTACAACGTCTACAACTCCCTGCTCTCCGAGTACGCGGTCATGGGCTTCGAGTACGGCTACTCGCTCGCCCGGCCCGACGCGCTCGTGCTGTGGGAGGCGCAGTTCGGCGACTTCGTCAACGGCGCGCAGACGATCGTCGACGAGTACATCTCGGCGGCGGAGCAGAAGTGGGGGCAGACGTCCGGCGTCACCCTGCTCCTCCCCCACGGCTACGAGGGCCAGGGCCCGGACCACTCGTCCGCGCGCGTGGAGCGGTTCCTGCAGCTCTGCGCCCAGAACAACATGACGGTGGCCATGCCCACGCTCCCGTCGAACTACTTCCACCTCCTGCGGTGGCAGGTGCACAACCCGCACCACAAGCCGCTGGTGGTCTTCACCCCGAAGTCGATGCTGCGCCTCAAGGCCGCCGCGTCGAAGACGGAGGAGTTCACCTCGGGTCAGTTCCGCCCGGTCATCGGGGACTCCACGGTCGACCCGGCCGCGGTCCGCAAGGTCGTCTTCGTGGCGGGCAAGCTGTACTACGACCTGGAGGCCGAGCGCACCAAGCGCGGTGCCACGGACATCGCGATCGTCCGCGTCGAGCGTCTGTACCCGCTGCCGGGTGCCGAGCTCCAGGCGGAGATCGCCAAGTACCCGAACGTCGAGAAGTACCTGTGGGCCCAGGAGGAGCCGGCCAACCAGGGCGCCTGGCCGTTCATCGCCCTCAACCTGATCGACCACCTGGACCTGGCGGTCGGCGCGGACGTCCCGCACGGCGAGCGCCTGCGGCGGATCTCCCGCCCGCACAGCTCGTCCCCGGCGGTCGGTTCGGCCAAGCGCCACCAGGCCGAGCAGGAGCAGCTGGTGCGTGAGGTGTTCGAGGCGTAACCCGCTCTCGAAGGCGGTACATGACCGGGCCGCGCCCCTCTCCAGGGGTGCGGCCCGGCCGTTCGCGCGCACTTATCCTTGAGGGCATGTACTTCACCGACCGAGGCATCGAAGAGCTGGAGAAGCGGCGCGGCGAGGAGGAGGTCAGCTTCGAGTGGCTGGCCGAGCAGCTGCGGACCTTCGTCGACCTCAACCCGGACTTCGAGGTGCCGGTGGAGCGCCTGGCGACATGGCTGGCACGGCTGGACGACGAGGACGACGAGTAGGGACCAAGCTCGGGCTCGGTCTCCGGCTCGAGCTCGGTCTTCAGGCTCGGTCGGAGCACGAGGGGCGCCGTGGCGGCGCCCCTTTCGCGTGCCCGCCCGTTGTATGCCTGCCGGTCGCATGCCCGCCCATTGCGTGTTTCCCCGTCCAGCGCGCGGGCGCGTGCTCCTCTCGGGCTCGGGCTGGGGCTCGGTCGGAGCACGAGGGGCGCCGTGGCGGCGCCCCTTTCGCGTGCCCGCCGGTTGTAGGCCTGCCGGTCGCGTGCCCGCCCATTGCGTGTTTCCCCGTCCGGCGCGCGGGCGCGTGCGCCTCAGTCGCGTGGACGGATCAGCTCGTACGACAGCCCCAGCGCCCCGTGCGCGAGCAGCAGCGCCCCCGCCGCGGCCCAGCCGCCACTGCGCCGCCGTAGGCCCCAGAGGGCCAGCGGGAGGCCCGCCGCCACCTGGGCGAGGGCCAGGGCGCGGGAGCGGGGTGTGCCCGACCAGGGGAGACAGGGGTTCTGAGGGCCGTGGCTCAGGGGGGCCGGGCTCAGCGGGGTGGGATTCGGTGGGCCGGGGTCGGCCGTGTCCGGTTCGGGCCGTACCGGCTCCCGCCGGGGCGGCCGTGCGACCGTGCGGGCGTCCGGTCGGGCGCGGGCGATCTCGCGGAGGTGGTCGGCGGGGGCGCCGGGGGTGAGGCCGGTGGGGAGGGCGACGCCCGCGTGGGTGAGGACGGCCAGCAGGCCCCGCAGGCGAGCTCGGGCGTCGGCGTCCGGGTCCGGCTTCGTCAGGTGGTCGAGGGTCTGGACGTCCAGGACGGGGTCCAGACCGAGGCGGGCGGCGAAGGTGCGCATGGCCTCGTCCTCGCCGGCCGGGGTGCCGTTGGTGAGCCAGACGTAGCCGACCGGGCGGCGGAAGCCGGAGGCGAGGGTGTAGCCGGCGCGGTCGGCGTCCCACCACAGGGCGAGCACCGGCCAGGGGGCGCCGACGGCGAGGGCGGTGGCCCAGCCGGTCAGCACCCGGTCGACGGGTTCGCCGGCCTGCCGCCAGGGCGTGCCCTCCGGGACGAGGGCGCTCCAGGTGTCGCCGGCGCGGGTGAGCAACATGGGTTCGCGCAGCAGCTGGGCGGCGGGGGCGACGGAGTCGGGCTCGGCCCGGCAGAGCAGGAGGGCACCCGCGGCAGGACCTGCGGGACCGGTCGGGCCGGTGGGGCCCGTGCGGGGAGCATCCGTCGACATGGTCACAAACTAGGGTGATTCGCCCTATTGGTCATTTCGAGACCGCGAACAGCCCCGGAAAGAGCGTCCATCCCCCGAAAGAGTGTCTTGACTTTCCGTGTCCGCGATATATCGTGAAACAAGGAAGACGCGATATGGCGCGTTGCTACGGGGAGGTCTGCACCATGTCCGAGTGGTCCGTCTCAGAGCCGCGAAAGCTCACGTTCGACGAGCCCGTGCGCGAGCTCCACGTACGCATCGTCAACGGAACGGTGAACGTGGTGGGCACGGACGAAGGTTCCGCCCGCCTGGAAGTGTCCGAGATCGAGGGACCACCCCTGGCGGTGACCCAGCGGGGCGGTGTGCTCACCGTCGCCTACGAGGACCTGCCCTGGAAGGGCTTCCTCAAGTGGCTCGACCGCAAGGGCTGGCGGCGCAGTGCGGTGGTCTCGCTGGCGGTGCCGGCCGAGACCCGGGTCGAGGTGGGCGTGGTCGGAGCCGCGGCCGTCGTCTCCGGGATCGAGGGGCGTACGGAGGTCAAGGGCGTCACCGGGGACACCACCCTGGTGGGGCTGACCGGCCCGGTCCGCGCCGACACCGTCGCGGGGAACCTGGAGGCCCAGGCCCTGCGCGGGGACCTCCGCTTCAACTCCGTCTCCGGGGACCTGACCGTGGTGGAGGCGGGTTCCTCGGTCAAGGCCGACTCGGTGAGCGGTTCGATGATCGTCGACATCGACCCGGCGAGCCGCCCCACCGACATCGTCCTCGCGAACGTCTCGGGCGAGATCGCGATCCGGCTCCCCCACCCGGCGGACGCCCAGGTGGAGGCCAACACCGCGAGCGGTTCGGTCTCCAACGCGTTCGAGGACCTGCGGGTCAGCGGCCAGTGGGGCGCCAAGCGCATCACCGGCCGGCTCGGCGCGGGAAACGGCAGCCTCAAGGCGACGACGGTCTCCGGCTCGATCGCCCTGCTGCGGCGGCCGCAGGCGGAGGAGGAGCCATGGGACGTCGATCCCGAGGACATCGGACCGCTTGTCGAGGACGCGACACCCGCGGACACCCCGGCCTCCGCTCCGGGCAGCGACTCGGGGGACAATTCCGTTTCCGGCGAGAAAGACGGCGCGAGCGATGACGCGAGCGACTCCCCCGCCGACGGCACGACCGACAAGAAGGTGCTCTGACATGCCCCCCGTCTTCGCCCACGGCCGTCTCCGCCTCTATCTGCTGAAGCTGCTGGACGAGGCCCCGCGCCACGGCTACGAGGTGATCCGGCTCCTGGAGGAGCGGTTCCAGGGGCTGTACGCACCGTCGGCGGGCACCGTCTACCCCCGGCTGGCCAAGCTGGAGGCCGAGGGCCTGGTCACCCACACCACCGAGGGCGGCCGCAAGGTGTACGCCATCACGGACGCCGGCCGCGAGGAACTGGCCGACCGCAGCGGCGAACTGGCCGATCTGGAGCTGGAGATCCGCGAGTCGGTCGCCGAGCTCGCCGCCGAGATCCGGGCCGATGTGCGCGGCGCGGCGGGCGATCTGCGGCGCGAGATGCGAGCGGCGGCCTCCGAGGCACGCACCGGCGGGCCGGGCAAACAGGACAGCGTCTACGGCGACTTCGGGGAGTACGGCGACAAGGAGTCCTGGCGCGCCGCCAAGGAGGAGATGCGGCGGGTCAAGCAGGAGTGGAAGGAGCAGGCCCGGCGTGCCAAGGACGAGAGCCGCCGGGCCCGCGAGGAGGCCCAGCGGGCCAGGCGCCAGGCCAAGGAGGCACAGGACCGGGCTCGCGCCCAGGCACAGGAGGAGTTGCAGCGCATCGCCCACCGGGTGCAGGAGCAGGTGCAGGACCACTTCGCCCGGGGCGACTGGCCGACGGGGGTGCGCGAGAGCCTGACCGAACTGGCCAAGGAGTTCGGGGACTTCGGGAAGGACTACGGCAAGGAGTTCGCCAAGGACCTCGGTTTCGGACGGGCCGGCACCGCGACGTCGACCTCGAAGCCGGACTACTCCCGGACCCCGGAGGACTTCCCGGCCGAGTACGAACCGTCCTGGGCCCACGAGGACGCCACCGGCGACCCCGCCCGCGACCTCGACCGCCTCCTGGACCGCTTCCGCGACGACATCCGCGACGCAGCCCGCGACCACGGAGTCACAGACACCCAACTCCGCGACACCCGCCACCACTTGTCCACGACGGCGGCACATATCGCAGCGATACTGCGGGGGCCGAAGGTCTGACGGCGCTGCCAGACGTCGCCGGCCCCGGCCTGCGGCGTCTCATCCTCCACGGGGCGTGACATCGGTGTGCTCGGTGAGCTCGGCCGTCTCGATGACCGGACCGGACTCATCGCCATGGATCGATGGTCATCGGTCAGTCCCAGTCGCCGAGGAGGCCCGCGTTCAGCTGTGCGTCGCAGATGTTGTAACCGCCGGACGCGTGGCCCTTCTTGGTGTGGCCGTCGACCGTCACCGAGCAGTTGATGTCACCGGAACCCTGCAGTTGCGCGCTGACGGTGTAGAACAGCGCGTCCTTGTGGAAGGGGAGGGTGGCCTCGAACTCGCCGTTCTTGAAGGTGCCCTTACGGGTGTCGGAGTCGGAGCCGTAGGTGATGTCCAGGCCGCCGAGGGCACCTGCGGGGGCGGTGCCCCACACCTTGAAGGTGACGACCTTCCGCTTCGGTTGGGTCGCGGCCTTCTGCCCCTTCGACGGGGAGGACACGGTCGTGGTGTGGCCGGACCCGCTGGACTTGCTCTTGCTGCCGCCTCCCGCGACGGCCGCGATGACGGCGATGAGGACGAACAGGCCGACGATGCCGAGGCACCCCAGGCCGATGAACTTCCCCACGCCGCGCTTCTTCGGCGGCTGCGGCTGGAAGGGCGGCTGCCCGTACGGCTGCTGAGGCCCGCCCCAGCCGGGCTGCTGCGGATACTGCTGGTTGTTCATGTTCTCCCCTGGCGCACGGGTGGGTAAGTGCGAGGTGTGGGACCCGTGAGGAAGAGGTGCGGTTGCCGCAAACCGGCGGGATTCACTCGATCGGGGAACGCGAAACGGCGGATCCGGAGATCCGGACCCGCCGTCAGATGTCGTGGAGTGGTCAGTCGTTGGTGAGGACGATCTTGCCGAAGAGTTCGCCGGACTCCATGCGTTCGAAGCCCTCTCGGGCCCGGTCCATCGGGAGGGCGTCGTCGATGACGGGGCGTACGCCGGTGGCGGCGCAGAAGGAGAGCAGGTCCTCGAGTTCGTCCTTGGTGCCCATCGTGGAGCCGACGACCTTGAGTTCGAGGAAGAAGATACGGGTCAGCTCGGCGTGCGAGGGCCGGTCGCCGCTGGTGGCGCCGGAGATGACGAGCGTGCCGCCGGGACGCAGGGACTTGATCGAGTGCGACCAGGTCGCCGCGCCGACCGTCTCGATGACGGCGTCCACGCGCTGCGGCAGCCGCGCACCCGACTCCACCGCCTCCACGGCCCCCAACTCCAGGGCGCGCTTCCGCTTGGCCTCGTCCCGGCTGGTCGCGAAGACCCGCAGCCCCGCCGCCTTGCCGAGCACGATCGCAGCCGTGGCGACACCACCGCCGGCGCCCTGGACGAGCACCGAATCACCGGGGCGTACACCGGCGTTGGTGAAGAGCATGCGGTACGCCGTCAGCCAGGCCGTCGGCAGACAGGCCGCCTCCGCGAAGGAGAGCTCCTTGGGCTTGGGCAGGATGTTCCAGGTCGGCACGGCGACCTGCTCGGCGAAGGTGCCGGGGTAACGCTCGGTGAGGATGGACCGGGGTTCCCTGGGCCCCACCCCGTGTCCGCTCTGACCGATCACGGAGTGCAGGACGACCTCGTTGCCGTCCTCGTCGACACCGGCGGCATCGCACCCGAGGATCATCGGCAGTCGGTCCTCCGGGAGCCCCACGCCCCGCAGCGACCAGAGGTCGTGGTGGTTGAGGGAGGCGGCCTTGACGTTGACGGTGCTCCAGCCGGGGCGGGCCTCGGGGGCGGGCAGGTCCCCGAGTTCAAGGCCGCTCAGCGGCTGGTCGCGGTCGATTCGGGCGGCGTAGACGGCGAACATGAGGTCGACGATAGGCGGCAACGGCAGTCGGCGATACCGGAAGCCCCTGTGACACATGCCCTCTTGTCAGGAGCAGGTCTCCGTGGACTCCTGATCGTCGTGTTCCTGCTCCTGCGCCCAGGTGACCGCCCACTCGTCGAGCGGACGGAGGGCGTGCCTGAGCGCTGTCCCCAGCCGAGTGAGCTCGTAGCCGTCGGCCGAGAGGGAGATGATCCCGCTCGCTGTGAGTTCACGGAGCCGCTGGTAGAGAACGCTGGACGACAGCCCTTCGCACCGGGCCAGCAGCGCGCGGGCGCCGAGCGGACCCGCGCGCAGTTCCCAGACGATGCGCAGCGCCCACCGGCGGCCGAACAGGTCCATCGCGGCCATGAGGGGCCGACCGGTCGTCGATCCGCGGACCGGGGTTCCTGGGCGCGGTGTCGGCATGCCTCTTCCTGTCCTTGCGTTTCGTTATTCGAAACAGTAGCATCCCCCTCGCCGTTTCTGATTTCGAAACGACTCGACGGGAGAGCCGATGTCGCGGATAGCAATGCTGGACCCGCCGTACACCGACCAGGCCGGCGCGCTGCTCGCGCGGATGATGCCCGGAAAGGCCCCGCCGATCGGGCTGTTCCGGATGTTCGCCAGAAACCTCCCCATGGCCGACGCCATGCACGGGTGGGGTCGCTACGAGTTGGGCGGACAGCTGACCCTGACCATGCGGGAACGCGAGATCGTCATCGACCGGACCTGCGCGCTGTGCGGCTGCGAGTACGAGTGGGGCGTGCACCTGATGACGTTCGCCGAGCGGGTCGGACTCACCCGCGAGCAGTCGGCATCCCTGGCGCACGGCGGCCCCGCCGACGAGTGCTGGACGTCCGAGAGGGAACGGCTGCTGATCCTCGCTGCCGATGCGCTGCACGAACGCTCCGACATCGACGACGCGCTGTGGACACGGCTCGTGCCGGTCTTCGACGAGCTCCAGTTGCTCGATCTGCTGCTGCTGTGCGGGTGGTACCACGCCGTCAGCTTCGCCGCGCGCGCCGCGCGCGTGCCGCACGAGCCCGGCGCGCCCCGCTTCGCCGACTTCCTCCTGTGATCCGAACCAGCCGACCCCGATCCGGACGGAGACCGTCATGCACAAGCTGCTCGTCCTGTACTCCCAGCCCGCCGACCCTGATCACTTCCGCGACTACTACGTGACCAACCACCTCCCGCTGATCAGGAATTGGCCCGGCCTGCTCGGATGGCGCCACAGCTTCGACGTGGCGGCGACCCAGGGAGAAGCGCCGTATTTCGCGGTCTTCGAAGCCGACTTCGCCGACGCCGCCGCCATGGCCGCTGCGCGGGCCTCGGAACACGGCCGGCGGGTGACCGCCGATGTCGCCAACTACGCCACCGGCGGAGCAGTCGTCATCCACTACCCGGTGCCGGACGGCACCGGCTGAGGCAGACGGATACGATCCGGAACGCGTTCGGTCGGCCGTTGCGGCAGGCTCCGGCCCTCGGGTGATTTTCACAGTGCACGGGATGACGCGTCCGGGCCCCGGCGCCGCCGAACTCCTCCAAGGGGAGACCGTCACCCGCACGGGTGGTCGGGTGGGCAAAGAAATGGCCCCGCCCGAACGGGCGGGGCCATTCGGCCGACGCTCCCGTCAGCGGCGGGCGACACCCTCCGCGCGGGCGGCCGCGGCGACCGCGGCCGTGACAGCCGGGGCGACCCGCTCGTCGAAGGGCGAGGGGATCACGTAGTCCGCGGCGAGGTCGTCCCCGACCACGCCCGCCAGCGCCTCGGCGGCGGCGATCTTCATGCCCTCGGTGATCCGGGAGGCCCGCACCTGCAGCGCGCCCGCGAAGATGCCCGGGAACGCCAGCACGTTGTTGATCTGGTTCGGGAAGTCGGACCGCCCGGTCGCCACGACCGCCGCGTACTTGTGCGCGACGTCGGGGTGGACCTCGGGGTTCGGGTTGGCCATCGCGAAGACGAAGGCGCCCTCGGCCATGGAGGCGACGGCCTCCTCGGCGACCGTACCGCCGGAGACGCCGATGAAGACGTCCGCGCCCGAGAGGGCGTCCTCCAGCGACCCGGTGATACCCGCCTTGTTGGTGAAGCCGGCGAGCTCCCGCTTGACGTCCGTCAGGTCGTCCCGGTCGGCCGAGACGATGCCCTTGCGGTCGGCGACGGCGACGTCCCCGATGCCGGCCTCGACGAGCATCTTGGCGATGGCGACACCGGCCGCGCCGGCGCCCGAGATCACGGCCCGCAGGTCCGCGATGGACCGCCCGCTCAGCCGCGCCGCGTTCCGCAGGGCCGCGAGCGTGACGACCGCCGTGCCGTGCTGGTCGTCGTGGAAGACCGGGATGTCGAGCCGCTCCTGCAGCTTCCGCTCGATCTCGAAGCACCGGGGCGCCGAGATGTCCTCGAGGTTGACGCCGCCGAAGGACGGGGCGAGCCGCACCACGGTCTCGATGATCTCGTCCACGCCCGTGCAGTCGAGCGCGATCGGGACGGCGTCGACGCCCCCGAACTGCTTGAACAGGATCGCCTTGCCCTCCATCACCGGGAGGGAGGCCTCGGGGCCGATGTCCCCGAGTCCGAGCACGGCCGTACCGTCGGTGACGACGGCGACCACGGACGACTTCCATGTGTAGTCGTGGACCAGCTCCGGCTGCTCGGCGATCGCGGTGCACACGCGCGCCACGCCGGGTGTGTATGCGAGGGACAGGTCGTCCTTGTCACGGACCGGCACGGTGGCCTGCACGGCCATCTTGCCGCCGCGGTGCAGCGCGAACGCCGGATCGAAGGAATCGAGGGGCTCGGCCCCGCCGTCCTGGTCCGTTTTGCTGTCGCTGCGAGGATTGACGATCTCCGCTGCCACTTTGTTTTACCCCTTAAGTCTTCAATGGTTGAGGGTGGCCACTTCTGGTGAGAAGCGGGCGGGACCGCGCATGCCCGATCTTTGATGCGTACGGGTCATACGCGACGGGCGCGCCGCACACGCGCCCCGAGCCCCGGATGAGGGGTGTAAAGAACCTTCTTACCCGACGGACCGCGCCGAGTACGAGTCCATTAGGTGCAAGGTCACACCGCGAAGGCCGTGAGGTCACGTCTCGGCGACGACAAACGTCACGAAATAGGGGGACACGTCCTCCAGGTCCACCGCGCAATGATCAACACCTCGTAAGCGCAGGTCCGCATCCTGAGATCCACCACAGATCTTTCGGCCGGAATGGCCGATTCCCGTAGATGGTCCGCCGATAGTCGTGTCGTGATGTCCGGACCTGGTGCGGTTCGGGGGTCGCCCGTTATCCGATTTTGACATCACCGGGCCCCTGAACGGCTCCGTCCGAATGGCAAGATGCCGTAAACCCACGAGGTCGCGACACCCGATGGTGTGTGTTCTCGTCGACCCATCGGCAACTCCACCCATCCGCCGGAGGAACCCAAGATGACCGCAAGCTCCACCCGTCGTACGACCGCCGCGCACCACCGTCTGGCCGCGGTGGGTGCGATCGCGGTCGCAGGCGCTCTGATTCTCACCGGCTGCGGTGACCAGACCAAGAACAAGGACAACGGCAGCAGCAGCAGCGCGTCGAAGAGCTCGGCCCCGCTGGCCTCCAAGCTGCCCGCCTCGATCCGTGACAAGGGCGTCGTCCGAGTCGGTTCGGACATCGCGTACGCCCCGGTCGAGTTCAAGGACAACTCGGGCAACGTCGTCGGCCTCGACCCGGACCTCGCCGCGGCGATGGGCAAGCAGCTCGGGGTGAAGTTCGAGTTCGAGAACGGCACCTTCGACGCCCTGCTCACCGGCATCCGCTCCAACCGGTACGACATCGCCATGTCCGCCATGACCGACAACAAGAACCGGCAGGAAGGTGTCGACCCCGACACCGGCAAGAAGGTCGGCGAGGGCGTCGACTTCGTCGACTACCTGACCGCCGGTGTCTCGATCTACACCCGCAAGGGTGACACCAAGGGCATCACGAGCTGGTCGGACCTGTGCGGCAAGAAGATCGCGCTCGAGCGCGGCACCGTCTCCGAGGACCTCGCCAAGGCCGAGGCGAAGAAGTGTCCGAGCGGCAAGAAGCTCACCATCGAGGCCTTCGACGACGACCAGCAGTCCCAGACCCGCCTGCGCTCCGGCGGCGCCGACGCGGCCTCCTCCGACTTCCCGGTGGCGGCGTACGCGGTGAAGACCTCGGGCGGCGGCAAGGACTTCCAGATCGTCGGCGACCAGGTCGAGGCGGCGCCGTACGGCATCGCGGTCTCCAAGGAGAACACCCAGCTGCGCGACGCGCTGCAGGCCGCGATGAACGCGATCATCAAGAGCGGCGAGTACAAGACGATCCTGGAGAAGTGGGGCGCTCAGGACGGTGCCGTCACGACGTCCGCCATCAACGGCGGCAAGTGATCCGCCGTAATCCCGAGCGGGCACTGAGAGGCAACTCCCGTGACTTCTGACATCGACAAGACGCCGGGGGCGCAGGACACGCCCCCGGCCGGGGCGGAGGCCATCAAGGCCATTCCGGTCCGGCACTACGGGCGCTATGTCACCGCCGTGATCGCGATCGCCATCCTGGTCTCGATCATCTACGCCTTCGGCCAGGGCAAGATCAACTGGCACGCGGTCCCCGACTACTTCTTCGACCACCGGATCCTGACCGGTGTCTACAAGACCCTCCTGCTGACGGTCCTGTCGATGCTGATCGGCATCGTCGGCGGCATCGTCCTCGCCGTGATGCGCCTGTCGAAGAACCCGGTGACCTCGTCGATCGCCTGGTTCTACATCTGGTTCTTCCGCGGCACACCGGTCCTGGTCCAGCTGTTCCTCTGGTTCAACCTGGGCCTGGTCTTCGAGTACATCAACCTCGGGCCGATCTACAAGAACTACTGGTCCGACTTCATGACGCCGCTGCTGACGGCGCTGCTCGGCCTCGGCCTCAACGAGGCGGCGTACATGGCGGAGATCTGCCGCGCCGGCCTGCTCGCCGTGGACGAGGGCCAGACCGAGGCGTCGCACGCGCTCGGCATGAGCCACGGCAAGACGCTGCGCCGCATCGTCATCCCGCAGGCGATGCGCGTCATCGTCCCGCCGACCGGCAACGAAGTCATCAACATGCTGAAGACGACCTCGCTCGTGGCGGCCGTCCAGTATCCGGAGCTGTTCCGCTACGCACAGGACATCGGCCAGAACTCCGGTGCCCCGGTGGAGATGTACTTCCTCGCCGCGGCCTGGTACCTGATCATGACCTCGGTCCTGAGCGTCGGCCAGTACTACATCGAGCGGTACTACGCGCGCGGGTCGAGCCGTGCCCTGCCGCCCACCCCGTGGCAGAAGGTCAGGGCGCACCTGACGACCTTCTCGAGCAGGAAGGTCACGGCATGACCGACAGCACTGTTCCCATGGTCAAGGCCGAGGGCGTCCACAAGAGCTTCGGCGCGGTCCAGGTCCTCCAGGGCATCGACCTGGAGGTGAAGCAGGGCGAGGTCTTCTGCCTCATCGGCCCCTCCGGCTCCGGCAAGTCGACCTTCCTGCGCTGCATCAACCACCTGGAGAAGATCAACGCCGGTCGGCTGTACGTCGACGGCGAGCTGGTCGGCTACCGCCAGAAGGGCGACAAGCTGTACGAGCTCAAGGACAGCGAGGTCGCGCTCAAGCGCCGGGACATCGGCATGGTCTTCCAGCGCTTCAACCTGTTCCCGCACATGACCGCGCTGGAGAACGTCATCGAGGCGCCGGTCCAGGTCAAGGGCCAGAACAAGGCGCAGGCCAGGGAGCGCGCCCAGCAGCTCCTCGACCGGGTGGGCCTGGCCGACAAGGCCGCCAACTACCCCTCGCAGCTCTCCGGCGGCCAGCAGCAGCGCGTCGCGATCGCCCGGGCCCTCGCCATGGACCCGAAGCTGATGCTCTTCGACGAGCCGACCTCGGCCCTCGACCCCGAGCTGGTCGGCGACGTCCTCGACGTCATGCGCGACCTCGCCGAGTCCGGTATGACGATGATCGTCGTGACCCACGAGATGGGCTTCGCCCGCGAGGTCGGCGACAGCCTGGTCTTCATGGACGGCGGCGTGGTGGTCGAATCCGGCCATCCGCGCGAGGTCCTGACGAACCCGCAGCACGAGCGGACGCAGTCGTTCCTGAGCAAGGTGCTCTAGCCGTACGACGGGGAAGGGGCGGTACGGGGATTCCGTACCGCCCCTTTCGCCTTGCCGGGACCGCCCTTGCCGGGCCTGCCCGCGCCGGGACCGCCCGTTCGGGCCCTACTTGAGGGCGAGCAGCAGCGTGTCCGACGGTGAGCACCACACCGGGCGGGCCTCCGCGAACCCCTTCTCGCGCAGCACGCGCGCGTGCCACGCGGCGGACGGCATGTCACCGTCCGCGTGTTCGCCGTAGATCTCGTAGCGGCGGGCCGTCGGCTCGGCGAGCACCGGGTCCTGGGCGGCCAGCCGCCACCACTCGGCCCAGTCGACGGCGCCGTCCCGCCTGGCCTGCTCCATGGCCGCGTGGCGGTGGGCCCGCTCGGCCGCGTTGATCCGGGGAGTGGTCTCGTCGATCATGTGGTCCGCGTTCATGAGGACACCGCCGTCGCGGACGAGTTCCGCGACCTGTCCGTAGAGTGCCGCGAGGGGTTCGCTGTGCAGCCAGTGCAGGGCGGTGGCGGTCAGGACGGCGTCGTAGGAGTCGTGGGGCAGCCGTGCGGGCCACCGCGGGTCCTTGAGGTCGGCCGCCACGAAGGTCACCCGGGCGTCGCCCTCGAAGGTGCCCCGCGCGATGGTCAGAAGGGCCGGGTCGAGGTCGACACCGGTGCTGGTGGCGTCGGGGAAGCGGGCGAGCAGACGGGCGGTGATGGTGCCGGTGCCGCAGGCGAGGTCGAGGACGCGGGGCGCGGTGCCGACGAGTGCCTCGACCATGTCGAGCATGACCCTGAAGCGGTCCTCGCGGTCCGGCATGTACCACTCCTGCTGGCGGTCCCAGCTCTCCTGCCAGGCCTGCCAGTCCGTTCCGGTGCTCGTGGTCATGGAAGCCCCCTCTTCGAGCGCAGACGCAATACCGCTGACGTAATACCCTGGAAGTGTGATCGGCTGTTACCCGATCACCCTCACGACCATAGAGCGCCCCGGTAAGGACTACAAGTGGAACTGGCCTATTACTCGGATTACGCCGTCCGCCTCGTCAACACCGAGGAGCCGGCGCGGGGCAAGGATTCGCTGACCTCGGTGGAGACGGTCCGTGAGCTGTTCGGCGCGGGTTCCTCGGCGGCCCGGCGCGCCACGGACGCCGATGTCACCCGCTTCCGTTCGGTCCGGACCCGGCTGCGCGCGGTCTTCGAGGCGGCCGACAGCGGCGACGAGACCCTGGCGGTGGACCTGCTGAACTCACTCCTCCTGGAGTTCCCGGTGAGCCCGCAGATCTCCGGCCACGACTACCGGGACGAGGACGGCCGCCCGCTGTGGCACATGCACCTGGCGGACCACCCGTCCAACGCCACTGCGGGCTACGCGGCCATCGCGGCCATGGGTCTGGCGTTCCACCTCACCGAGTACGGCGTCGACCGCCTGGGCCTGTGCGAGGCGCGGCCGTGCCGCAACGCCTATCTGGACACGTCCACCAACCGCTCGCGCCGCTACTGCTCCGACCGCTGCGCCACCCGGGCCAACGTGGCCGCCTACCGCGCCCGTAAGCGCCTGGAGGCCGACCGGTCGGACAGCACGGGCCTGGCGGACGACAGCGCCCAGCGGACGACGGCGAGCGGCGAGCGCTGATCCGCCCGCAGCGGCCGGTAGCGGAACCGCACCTTGCCCAGGACCAGGTCCTCGGGGACGGTCCCGTAGTCGGTGCTGTCGCCGCCGGCGTAGGCGTTGTCGCCGAGCACCCACCAGCCGCCCTCACGCCGCTCGGCGGCCCGCTTGACGACGAGCAGGTCCTGCTGGAAGGGATGCCGCAGTACCACGACATCACCGGGCCGGATCCGGGCCCCGTACTGCACCACGAGCTGATCCCCGTGGTGGAGCGTGGGCACCATGGACGGCCCGGTCACCTCCGCGACCCCGAAGGGCAGCAGCGCCCTTCCCCGCTCCACGTCCTGCGACAGCTCCGGCATCCCCGGCACCTCCCCGGTCCGTTCCTCCACCAGTCTCAGTCTGACCCTGGACTTTTGTCCTAAGCCCATGGGGGCACTCGCGAAAACGCCTCTCCCAGGGAGTAATGTCGCACCTGAGAAGACGATCACGAGGAAGGAATGCTCCATGCTTTCCCGCCTGTTTGCCCCCAAGGTCAAGGTCAGCGCACACTGCGACCTGCCCTGCGGTGTGTACGACCCGGCCCAGGCCCGCATCGAGGCGGAGTCGGTGAAGGCCGTCCAGGAAAAGATGGCCGGCAACGACGACCCGCACTTCCAGGCTCGCGCCACCGTCATCAAGGAGCAGCGCGCCGAGCTCGCGAAGCACCATGTCTCGGTGCTCTGGAGCGACTACTTCAAGCCCCCGCACTTCGAGAAGTACCCGGAGCTGCACCAGCTGGTCAACGACGCCCTGAAGGCCCTCTCGGCCGCCAAGGCGTCCACCGACCCGGCCACTGGTCAGAAGGCCCTGGACTACATCGCCCAGATCGACAAGATCTTCTGGGAGACCAAGAAGGCCTGACCTTTAATCACGCCTTCTGACCTGTGGTTTCTTTGGTTGCAGAGTCTCCCGGTCCGCACCCGGACCGTCATGGCCGCCGAGTACGGCGTCCATGACGGTCCGGGTGCGGTCTTCTTCGCCCGGCCACAGGTGGGCGTAGATCCGCGGCGTGATGACGGCGGACGCGTGGCCGAGGACCGGTTGAACCTGCTTGACGCTCGCTCCGCCGGTAACCGTCAGACACCCTGAGGCCGAGCAATTCGCCTATGGGCGGAGTGACCTCCTCGTCCGGCATCGGCGGCAGGGTGATCCGCCGGCACGGCTTGGCGTGCACGAGCAGGGGGCCGTGTTCGGGTTGAGCCAGATGGTGACCGGAGCGTCGGCGCACCCAGCCGAACGGGGCGACAGTCGTACCGGCCGTGCGCGTCTCGGCGGCCTGGGCGATCCGGTCAAGCGCGTCCTCGACGTCGTCCGTCTCCTGCCACCGCTCGGCCTTGCGCAGCAGCGCGGGGCGTTCCAGGGACCGGTTCGGCAGTGCGCGGAGGCGGGCCTGGTCAAGGACGGCCGGATCAGGCTCGCCGGGGCCTTCAGGCTGCGGTGGCGAGGTGCGTCCGCCCCGGCGGATGCCCTTCTCACTGCGGATGAGGGCGCGTTCGCGGCGCTGGGCGGCGAGGACGTCGCGTCGCGGTGGCGGGCCTTGGCGTTGCGCCAACGCGGGTAGACGTGCGGGGCGCGATGGCAGGGGAGCCGCCGAAAGTCGTAGTCCGGCCAAACGGCCGAGAGACGGTGTACTTGTCCGCGACCGGCGATCGGTGCACCATCGCAGGTCACGTGCTGCCCGAAGGGGTCCGGCCGGTTCTCCGGCCGGGCCCTTCGCGTCGGATCCGGATGCGCGGCCGGGCCGGTGAGGCCTGCCTACGCGCCTTCTCCCGCCTCCCTCCGGTACCGCGCGAGCACGACCGCGCCGGACCGCTCGGCCGACACACACTCCAGGTGGGCCCGCGGCCCGTCGTCCGGGAAGAGCCGCCGGCCGGCGCCGAGGACCGTGGGGAAGGTCAACAACCGGTACTCGTCGACGAGTTCGGCCGCCATCAGCGCGTGTACGACGCTCAGGCTGCCGATGACGACGACATCGCGCTCCTCGCCCTTGACGACGTCGACCAGGTCCCCTTCCAGGACCCGGGAGTTGGCCCATGCCGAGGTGTCGGTCAGCGTCCGGGAGGCGACCAGTTTCGACGCGGCGTTCATCCGCGCGGAGAAGGGGTCCTCCCGGGCGGGCCAGATGCCCGAGAACACCTGCTAGGTCGTACGGCCCAGCAGCAGGACCCCGTCGTCGAGGGTGCTGCCGAGCCCGAACCGGTCCCCGGCGATGGTCTCGCGGCCGTGCCGGAACGCCCAGCCGCCTCCCGGGGTTCCACCGGAGCCGTCCGGGTCGGACACGATCCCGTCCAGGGTGATGAACTCAACGACGATGACGCTCATGAGAGATGTCCCTTCGCTCGATGCTCACCGGTACATACCGGCGGCACCGGCGCCGTTCATCGCTCCCGGCGAAAATTCTCCGACGGCAGCCGCGGGGGCAGGTCGAACGCCTCGAACACACGGGGATCGGCGAACACGACATTGCGCGCCACCCGGCCCCCGGTGACCGTGAACACCTGGAGGGTGTGCAGCCGGTGCCCGCCGTCGGGCTCCGGAGCGTAGGCGGCGAGCGCGGGCTGTCCGTTGGCGGTGAGGGTGGTCGTGCCCCAGCCCGTCCCGCGCAGCGCGAAGACGCGGTCCATGAACCGGCCGTAGTCGCGACTGCCCCGGTACCACAGCGGCACCGGCGGCATCTCCAGGACGGCCTCGTCCGTGAGCAGCCGTACGAGCGCGGGGACGTCGGCGGCCTCGAAGGCCCGTACATAGCGCTGGATCACCGCGCGGACCTCGGGATCCGCGGGCTCCGCGACATCCTCCATCCCGCCCGCACCGTTCTCGGCGAGGGCGGCACGGGCCCGCTGGAGCGCGCTGTTGACAGCCGCCGCCGTGGTCCCCAGCTGCTCGGCGACCTCGGCTGCGGTGAACTCCAGCACCTCGCGCAGCACCAGCACGGCGCGCTGCCGTGGCGGCAGCACCTGCGTCGCCGCCACCAGCGCCAGCCGCAGATCCGCCCGGACCTCGGTGTCGAAGCGCGCGTCGGGGAAGGGCTCGAGCCAGGGGATGTCGTGGGCGGGGCTGAGCGGCGCCCCGGGATCCTCGCTCGGCGCGCCCAGCCCGGACGGCAACGGCCGCCGCGCCCGCCCCTCCAGCGCTGTCAGACAGACGTTGGTCGCGATGCGGTACAGCCAGGTCCGCACGGACGCGCGTGTGCCGTCGTACCGCTCGCGGGCCTTCCAGGCGCGCAGCATCGTCTCCTGGACCAGGTCCTCGGCCTCGTGGAACGAGCCCAGCATCCGGTAGCAGTACGCCACCAGCTCACCCCGGTACGGCTCGAAGTCCACGAGCCCATCATGGCGCACCCGGGCAACGGGTGGGGGACGCCGGGAGACCGGCGTCCCCGGAACCTCGGCGTCAGGCCTCGCCCGCCTCCAGCAGCCCCGCCGCCGCTCCCACGATCCTCGGGTCCGGGCTGCCGACGACCTCCTCGTCCTTGTCGGAGTAGTCGAAGCGGGCCAGGACGCTGCGCATGGCCTCGACGCGGGCGCGTTTCTTGTCGTTGGACTTCACCACCGTCCACGGGGCGTGGTCGGTGTCCGTCTCGCGGAACATGGCGACCTTGGCGGCGGTGTAGTCGTCCCAGCGGTCCAGTGAGGCCAGATCCATCGGGCTGAGCTTCCACTGGCGGACCGGGTCCACCTGGCGGATGGTGAAGCGGGTGCGCTGCTCGCTCTGGGAGACCGAGAACCAGAACTTCACCAGGTCCACGCCGTCGTCGACGAGCATGCGCTCGAACAGCGGGGTCTGCCGCATGAAACGGTGGTACTCGTCGTCGTCGCAGAAGCCCATCACCCGCTCCACGCCCGCCCGGTTGTACCAGGAGCGGTCGAACAGGACGATCTCGCCGGCCGTCGGCAGATGCTGGACGTAGCGCTGGAAGTACCACTGCCCGCTCTCGCGCTCCGTGGGCTTCTCCAGCGCCACCACCCGGGCGCCGCGCGGGTTGAGATGCTCGGTGAAGCGCTTGATGGTGCCACCCTTGCCGGCCGCGTCCCGTCCCTCGAAGAGGATGACGATCCGGCGCCCGGTCTCCTTGATCCAGCTCTGCAGCTTCAGCAGTTCGATCTGCTGGAGCCGCTTGTGCCACTCGTACTCCTTGCGCTCCATGCGCTGCGCGTAGGGGTAGTTCTCCCGCCAGGTGTCGATCGGGGAGCCGTCGGGGCGGATGAGCACCGGGTCGTCGGGGTCGGTGTAGTCGACCTTGAGCAGGGCCTGTTCGGCCAGCAGGGGCGGCACCGTCGTCATGCTGGATCCCTCTCAGTGGAACTGCGGAACGATCAGATAGATCCCGTACGCCACCACGGCCGCGCACGCGAGGAAGCAGAGGCCGGCCTGGGCGACGGCGAGGGCCGACGTGCCACCGGCGCCGGCCTCCTTCGCCCCCTCGTGGCGGGCGAGGCCCAGGACGCCGAGGGCGAAGACGACGACCACGGCGACGGTGACGCCTATGCTCACGGCCGTGACCTGGCCGAGTGCGGTCCAGTCGAGACTCATGACGGTGACTCCTCGGGGGGCTCAGGCGGCCGTGCCGACCGTGGCCGGCGGCTCGGTGCGGAGGGTGACTTCGTGGGTGTCGTTCACGTTGTGCGCGGACACCGGGTTGCGGCGGGAGACCAGGACGATGCCCGCGGCCACGGCGGCGCCGACCAGCGCGACGACGACCGTGCCGAAGTTGCCGCCGTGCTTGACGACGCTCGCGGAGACACCGCCGACCAGGGCCGCGGCGGGCAGCGTGATCAGCCAGGCGGCGACCATCCGGCCGGCGACACCCCAGCGGACCTCCGCGAGGCGCCGGCCGAGGCCCGCGCCGAGGATGCCGCCGGAGCAGACCTGGGTGGTGGACAGCGCGAAGCCGAGGTGGGCGGAGGTGAGGATGACCGTCGTCGAGGCGGCCTCGGCGGCGAAGCCCTGCGGGGACTCGATCTCGGTCAGGCCCTTGCCCATGGTGCGGATGATGCGCCAGCCGCCCAGATAGGTGCCGAGGCCGATGGCGAGACCGGCGGAGGCGATGACCCAGACCGGCGGGCCGGCGTCGTGGCCGAGGGCGCCCGCGGAGATCAGGGTCAGGGTGATGACACCCATGGTCTTCTGCGCGTCGTTCGTGCCGTGCGCCAGGGAGACCAGGGAGGCGGAGGCGATCTGGCCGAACCTGAAGCCCTTCTCGACCGACTTCTTGCGGGAGCGTGCGGTGAGCTTGTAGGCGAGGTAGGTGGCGAGCAGGGCGGCGACACCCGCGACCAGGGGCGAGGCCACCGCGGGGACCAGGATCTTCTCGACCACCTTGTCGAAGTGCACGCCGTCGGAGCCCGCGCCCACCCACACGGCCCCGATCAGACCGCCGAACAGCGCGTGCGACGAACTCGACGGCAGGCCGACCAGCCAGGTCAGCAGATTCCACAGAATCGCTCCCACCAGGCCGGCGAAGATCATTCCCGGACTGACGAGCGTGTCGTCGACGATTCCCCCGGAGATCGTCTTGGCGACTTCCGTCGACAGGAAGGCACCCACGATGTTGAGGACCCCGCTGATGAGTACCGCGACTTTCGGTTTGAGCGCGCCGGTCGCGATGGAGGTGGCCATCGCGTTCGCGGTGTCGTGGAATCCGTTGGTGAAGTCGAAGGCCAGGGCCGTGACGATGACGACCGCCACGAGGAACGTGATGTGGTCCATACGCCCCATGGGAACAAGCGCTTCCATACAGCAGACGAACTGAAGGCAAAGGCCACTTCAGGTTCACGCGCCCGGCCGGTGAGGGTCGTGCGATCCTGGCGTGGTGAACCGTGAGGATCTGGTACGTCTGCGCCGGGCGCGCGACCGCATGGACCGCGATTACGCCGAACCCCTCGACGTGGCCGCCCTCGCCCGCACCGCCCTGATGTCCTCGGGCCACTTCCAGCGCAGCTTCCGCGAGGCCTACGGCGAGACCCCGTACGGCTATCTCATGACCCGCCGCGTCGAACGCGCCAAGGCCCTGCTGCGCCGCGGCGACCTCACCGTCACCGAGGTCTGCATGGCCGTGGGCTGTACCTCCCTCGGCTCCTTCAGCGCCCGCTTCACCGAGCTGGTGGGTGAGACGCCGAGCTCCTACCGGGCCCGCTCGCACGAGGAGAGCGCGGAGATCCCGCCCTGCGTGGTGCGGGCGTACACCAGGCCACGGCGGTCGTGACGGCTCTAGATTGAACTCATGGACCTGAAACTGAGCAACTGTTTCATCGCCGTCGACGACCACGACAAGGCCGTCACCTTCTACTGCGACGTCCTGGGCCTGGAGATCCGCAACGACGTCAAGTACGAGGGGATGCGGTGGGTGACCGTCGGGTCGCCGCTGCAGCCGGACGTGTCGATCGTCCTGGAGCCGCCCGCGGCCAACCCCGACCTCTCCCCGGCCGACCGGGAGGCGATGGACCAGCTGCTGGCCAAGGGCGCGCTGCGCGGGGTCAACTTCACCACCGAGGACTGCGACGCCCTCTTCGCCCGCGTCCAGGAGTCCGGCGCGGAGGTGATCCAGGAGCCGACGGACATGCCGTACGGGGTGCGGGACTGCGCGTTCCGGGATCCGGCCGGGAACATGCTGCGGTTCATGGAGCGGAAGGGATGAGCCACAGGGTTCTGTGGACCCATGCCTTCCTGGACCGGCCCCTCGACCGCTTCGACCGCGCCTGCGACTTCTGGACGGCGGTCACCGGCACCCGGCTGTCCGGACTCCGGGGCGAGCGGCAGGAGTTCGTCACCCTGCTGCCGGAGAAGGCCGAAGCCTGTCTGAAGGTGCAGGGGGTCCTCTCGGGCGAGGGTGGCGCACATCTCGACTTCGCCGTCGACGACGTGCCGGCCTTCGTGGAAGCGGCGCTGGAGCTGGGGGCGGAAGTCGTCACCCCGCACGAGCGGTGGGCCGTGCTCCGCTCCCCCGCCGGGCAGCTGTTCTGCGCCGACGAGTGGGGGCGGGGCGAGCCGGTGCGCCCGCCCGTCGTGGACGGCACCCGCGTCGACCAGGTCTGCCTGGACATCGCGCCGTCCCGCTACGACGCCGAAGTCGCCTTCTGGAGCGCCCTGTTGCCGCAGTGGGAGTCGGCCCCCAGCTCCCTCCCCGAGTTCCACTTCGTCAGGCCCGGCCCCGACCTCCCGATCCGCATCCTGCTCCAGCGCCTCGGCGAGGAACGGGAGACGACCGCCCACCTCGACCTGGCCTGCGCCGACATCGAGGCGACGAGGGCCCGACACGAGGAACTGGGCGCCGGGTTCATGACGAGGGGCGCCGGCTGGACGGTGATGCGGGACCCGGCGGGCGGGGTCTACTGCCTGACGGGACGCGACCCGGAGACGGGCGGAGCACCGCGCCGTTCCTGACCGCGCCGTTCCTGACCGCTCGGACGACGGTGACCGGCGGGCGGCCGGCCCCACGACGAGCCGGTCACGCCCACGGCTCCACATCCACCACCGCGTCCACCGGAATCGGCCCGTACACATGCGGGAACTCCTCCCCGCCGGGCTTGTTGGACTCGTACTTCAGCGGTACGTCAAGCCGCGCCGGGTCGATGACCAGAACCACCAGGTCGTCGACGCCGTCGAAGAAACGGCGGGCCGTGGCCGGGAGCTGGGCCCGGGTGGAGCAGTGGATGAAGCCCTCCTCCTGGAGGGTGCGGCCGCGGGTGGAGATCTCGTACGTGCCCTTCGCCCGGGCCGCGTCCCAGAGGGCGCGCTCGGTGAGGTGCAGGATGCGGGTCTGGTCGGTCATGCGGTCACGTTACGGCGCCGGCCGTGCCGCCCGCCCCCTCAGGAATTCCCCGCGACGGGCCTTCCGGGCTTCCCATCGGACTTTCCGGGCCTCCCGTCGGGCTCGGCGTCCTCGGGGACGTGGGCCTCGCACCCGGGATCGCGGCAGGGGCCCGGCACCCACCGGGGGACCCACGCGCCCAGTGTCTTGTACCGCTTGACGACCGTCGCCACAGGCTGTCCGCAGACCGGACAGACGTGTTCTGAGCTGTCCATGCCCTCAGCGTAGGCCCGTCACGGCCCACGCGCGTGGGTGCGGACAAGGCTAGGGCGTGTTGCGAAAGTCCCGTCGTCCGCCCGGAGGGCGGGCCGGGCGGCGTCTGGGGCGTGCTCTCGGCGTGCCGGGCGGAAGCCCTCGT
>NZ_JBEXCS010000077.1:0-47585 GCF_040605395.1 Streptomyces sp. NPDC005648
GCTTCCTCTCCGCCACCCGAGGCAGCGACGTCCGCCATGAGCGCGTGAACGGCTCGCTGGTAGCCCAGCTCAGCCACGACGGAGATCAGCGGGGGACGCCCGCCGCACGGCTGTCGGTGCGGGACCGGCCGCGCGTCAGTGGCTCAGCAGCCAGCCGATACGGTCGTAGGCGAGGATCTGGTACGCCACCATGACCACGAGCAACCAGCGGGCCGCGCGCCGCAGCCGGGCGTGGTACAGCGCGGCCACCGCGCCGAAGAACACGGCGAGTTCGAGCACCAGCCTGACCGGGCCCGGGGTGTGGACATCGCTCTGGCCGGACCGGGACGGGTCGTGCGGCACGGTGAAGGTGCCCCACGCCCACGCCAGGACCACCGGCACCACGACGACCGCGAGCCAGCGCCACGGGCCCGGCGTGACCCGCCAGGCCCAGACGGCGAAGCACGCCAACGACACGATCTCCAGCAGGAAGCGCACACCGAGCAGGACGCCGTTGTTGGCGAGCGCCAGCGTCACGGGATTCACCGGGAGACCTCCGCGGTCCGCACCTCGGCGGTGCACTTCAGGGCGCCGAGCCAGTCCTGGAGCACCCGGCGCAGCTTGTCGCTGGGGAAGTACAGCGCGATCAGCGGTCCCCCGATGGACTCCTCGGACACCACGTCGGTGGCCCGGCCGTCCTCGCTCGCGGTCAGCCGGAAGCGGTGTACCGCGCGGGTGCCGGCCAGGACGCCGGTCCAGCACAGCTCACGCCCCGGATCGACCACGGCCAGCGTCGATTTGATGGACATCCCGCCCAGCTTCCAGCGGAACCACTCGTCGGGGACGGTGCCGCCGGGCCCCTGGCGCACATGGGAGACCCGCGGCACCCACGAGGGCCAGCCGGGCAGATCGTGCAGCAGCCGCCACACCTCGGCCGGCGGCGCCTCGATCCGCACCCGGCCGGAGGCGACGACGGGCGCCCGGTCGTCGATGCGGTCCCCCTTGGCGTACCGCTGGTGGAGCGTGGCGAGCGAGGGGCCGGTGTACAGGACGCGGCCCAGTAACGAGCGTGCTGCGACGGGCATGGTGTCACCTTCGGTCGAGAGGTCGGTCGGATCGGGCACGCGTGCGGTGCGGGACGGATCGGACGGTCGTGGGCGCTTCACGGGCGGTCGGCGGCCTGTCGTACGGGGGCCTCGTGCGCAAAGCTGTCGTGCGGTGCCGGATCCCCCGGCACAGCCTTGCCCACGACCGCACCACGCGAAGCACCTTGGCCTAAACCGCGCCTCACCGGGCCCGGCAGCAGCACCAGGGCGAAGACGGCGCCCAGCGCGACGATCCCGGCCGCCGTCTCGAACCCGGCCGTGGCCGCGCCCCCGAACCGGGCGCCCGGCAGGCCGGCGGCGCCGTGCCCGCCCGACTCCCGGGACAGCACGGTGCCGACCACGGCCACCCCCAGGGCGTTGCCCAGCTCCTGCATCGTGTCGTTCAACGCGGCCGCGTTGCCGGAGCGTTCGGCCGGCACCAGCGTCATCACGGTGTCCGTCGTCGGCGACAGGGCGAGGCCGACGCCGACACCCATGAGCGCGAGCCCGGTCAGGATCCCGGGGTAGGCGCCGGCCCCGGCCAGTGTCAGGACACCCGCGGCACAGAGCACGAGGCCCGTGGTCACACTGCCGCGCGGGCCGGTGGTGCGGGTGAGCCACGGGGAGGCGGCCGAGCCGAGGCCGACGGCGACCGCGACCGGCGCGATGGCGAGGCCGGCCCGCAACGGGCCGTAGCCCAGGGCGAACTGCAGATACTGCGTCAGCACGAAGAGCGTGCCGGCCAGCCCGCTGAACAGCAGCATGTTCCCCGCGCTCGCACCCAGGAAGACGGGCCTGCGCAGCAGCGCGAAGTCCACCATCGGACTCGGATGCCGGCGCTCCCACGCGGCGAACGCCGCCCCCGCCACCAGCGCCCCGCCGAACGCCCCCAGCACCGGCGCCGACGTCCACCCCTCGCCCGAGGCGTGGATCGCGCCGTACACCGCGCCCGCCATGGCGGCGGCGCCCAGCAGTGCGCCCACCGGGTCCCACCGGCGCGGCACGGCCGCCTTCGACTCCGGCAGCAGCAGGAACCCGGCCACCAGCACGACCGCCACCGGCAGCAGGTTCACCACGAACACCGAGCCCCACCAGAAGTGGGCGACCAGGGTGCCGCCGAGCACCGGCCCCGCGGCCACCCCCAGCGCGGAGGTGCTGCCCCACACGGCGATCGCGCGCTGCCGCTCCCGCTCCGGGAAGACATCGACCAGGATCGACAGGGTGCCCGGCATGACCA
This sequence comes from Streptomyces sp. NPDC005648, assembly GCF_040605395.1. Taxonomy (NCBI): domain Bacteria; kingdom Bacillati; phylum Actinomycetota; class Actinomycetes; order Kitasatosporales; family Streptomycetaceae; genus Streptomyces; species Streptomyces sp. NPDC005648. The sequence continues at coordinate 2,302 of NZ_JBEXCS010000077.1, forward strand.
GCGCCGCGGCCGCCCCCATCACGGCCCGGGCCGCGGCGAGCTGGGCCGCGCCGTGCGCGGTGAGCGCGACGAGGCTGCCCGCCCCGAACAGGACGACGCCGAGCAGCGTGGCCCGCCTGCGGCCGTACCGGTCGGAGAGCGTGCCCGCGGTGAGCAGACAGGCCGCGAAGACCAGCGCGTAGCAGTCGACGATCCACTGGGTCGTCCCGATGCCGGCGTGCAGGTCCCGCATCACGCTGGGCAGGGCGACGTTGAGCAGGCCGTTGTTGAGGATGATCACGAACAGGGCCAGGGACAGCACGGCGAGGATCCACCAGCGCCGTGGATCGGCGGGCCGTTCGGCGCCGGCCGGTGGCGCGGTCTCGTAGGTCTGCATCACGGTCCTTCCGTCGCGCTCGCTGAGCGGGCGGCGCGAGCGCGCGCCCGGCGGCAGCCTCGACGCGGACGCTGAAGCCCCGCTTGCGCCCAGGCGGTCGTGATCAGTGGCCGACGGCCGTCGGCAGGGGGTTTAGCGGGGCCAAAGCAGCGCTGCGGAGCATTTCCGGCGGACCCAGTCAACGACGAACGGACAAAGGGGAGGCCCATGCGCTGGGAAGGGCTTTACGTGGCGGGCACCGGGGTCTGGCTCCCGGCGCCGGTCACCGCGCAGTCGGCAGTTCGGGACGGCCGCTACGACCCGGAGCAGGCCGCCGCCGACGACCTGGAGTCCGTGCGGGTCGCGGACGAGGACACCGCGCCCGCGGACATGGCCGTCCAGGCGGCCACCACCGCGCTCAAGCGCTCCGGCGTCGACCCCGCCGACGTGGAACTGCTCGTGCACGCCAGCATCTGGTTCCAGGGCCGCGAGATGTGGCCCGCCGCGTCCTACATCGCCGAGCACTCCGTCGGTTCGCACGTCACGGCGTTCGGCCTGCACCAGGAGTGCAACGGGGGTCTCGCCGGCCTGGAGACCGTGGCCCGCCATCTCGCGAGCGCCGGACCCACCGCGGCCGGCGTGGTCACCTCCGCCGACCGGTTCGGCGAGCCCCGGCTGCACCGCTGGACCAGCGAGTCCGGCTATGTCTACGGCGACGGCGGCACCGCGCTGCTGCTCTCCCGCCGGGGCGGCTTCGCCCGGCTGCTGTCCAGCGTGACCCGGGCCGACAACTCCCTGGAGGCCGTGGTCCGCGGCGACGGCTTCCACCCGCACCCCACCACCGAACCGCTCGACGTGTCGGGCCGGCTCCAGCAGTTCGTGCAACGCGGCGGCAGCATGCGCGAGGCGACCGAGAAGCTCGCCACCACCGTGCGCGGCGCGGTCGCCCAGGCCCTCGCCGAGGCGGACACCGACATGGGGTCCGTGGCCCGGGCGGTGGTGCCCGCCTCCGGACGCGGCCGGATGGACTGGCAGGTGGCGGCGCTCGGCGTCCCGCTCGCCAGGTCCAGCTGGGACTTCGCCCGCCAGGCCGGCCACCTCGGCGCCGGCGACCAGACGGCCGGCCTCGACCACCTCCTGGCGACCGGCGCGGTCCACGCCGGGGACAAGGTCCTGCTCGTCGGCGGCGGTTCGGGTTTCACCTGCACCTGCGCCGTCCTGGAGATCACCGAGGAGCCCGACTACGGCACCGACCCCACGGAGACACCGTGACCACCTTCGCCGCTCCCGGCCGCACCACGCTGCCGGCCACCACCTTCGTGGATTCCGCCGTCGAGAACGCGGCCGAGGTGTTCCTGGGCCGCGCCGCCGCCCTCAGGCCGTCCGCGCCCGCCGTCCGCGACCGCGCCAAGGGCTGGAGCTACGGCCATCTCGACGCCGCCGCCCGCGCCGTGGAACAGCGCCTCGGCACGCTCGGCGTCCGCCCCGGCGACCGGGTGCTCGCCCGGATCGGCAGCGTCTGCGAGTTCCTCGCCCTCATGTACGGCACCTGGCGGCACGGCGCCACCTTCGTGCCGATCGGCCGGGGCATGCGCGGCTACCACCTGAAGTCCGTGCTGGCCGACGCCGAACCGGTGCTGGTGGTGACCACCCCGGCCGAGGCCACCGCCGCCGACGGCGTGCCCTGGCCCGCCGAGGCGACCGTACTCACCCTCGACGACTTCGACTTCGAGCCCGCCGACGCGCCCGCGGGCCCCGCCCGCCCGGTCCCCGCCGACCGGCTCGCCCTGCTCATCTACACCTCCGGCTCCACCTCCGCGCCCAAGGCGGTGGCCTGTCCGCACGCCCCCGTCGCCTTCGCGGCCCGTGCCATCCAGGCCCGCCTGGAGTACCGGCCGGACGACGTGGTGCTGACCGCCGTACCGCTCTCCTTCGACTACGGCCTCTACCAGGCCCTGCTCTCCGCGCTGGCCGGGGCGGAGCTGCTGCTGTCCGACGCCGACGAGCACACCCGGCTGCTCGGCTACGCCCGGGAGCACGGCGCGACCGTGCTGCCGCTGGTGCCCTCGCTCGGCGAGGTCCTGGTCCGGCTCACCCTGCGCGACGACCGGCCCACCCGGGTGCGGCTGTTCACCAACACCGGTGCCGCCCTGAACGCGCCGCTCATCGCACAGCTGCGGGAGCGTTTCCCGGGCGCCAAGGTGGCACCGATGTTCGGCACCACCGAGTGCAAGCGGATGACCATCCTGGAGCCGGACGGCGACCTCGCCAAGCCCGGCTCGGTCGGCCCCGCCCTGCCCGGCACCGAGGTGCTCGTCCTGGACGAGCGGGGCCGGGCGCTGCCGCCCGGCGAGACCGGCGAGATCGCGGTCCGCGGACCGCACGTCATGGCCGGGTACTGGCGGGCCCCCGAGCCCACGGCCCTGCGCTTCCGCACCGGCCCGGACGGCGTGGTCACCCTGCACACCGGGGACTACGGCCGGCTCGACGAGGACGGACACCTTTACTTCCAGGGCCGCCGCGACGACCTGTTCAAGCGGCGCGGGCACCGGATGAGCGCCATCGAGATCGAGGCCGCCGCCCTCGATGTGCCCGGCGTCCGGGAGGCCGCCCTGCTGGTCCCCGAGGACGGCCGCGACATGGTGCTGTTCACGGTCGGCGAGCCGACCTCGGCGCTGGTGCTGGAACAGCTCGGCGAGCGCCTGGAGGCGGCGAAGGTGCCCGACGTGTGCCATGTCCTGCCGGCGCTGCCGCTCACCCCGAACGGCAAGACCGACCGCAAGCGCCTGAGGGCGTACCTGGAGGAGACATGAGCGAGCACTGGGACGAGTCCTACGAGGAGCTGCTGAAGGACGCGCTCCCCAGGCTCGCCGAACAGGGCGAGGTCCGGGCGGACGTACGCCTGAAGCCGGTCGGCCTCGACTCCCTCGCCACGGTCGAGGTGCTGATCCGGCTGGAGAACTCCTACGGCATCAAGATCCCCGACGAGGAGCTGACGCCCGGCGTCTTCGACACGCCGGCCACCCTCTGGGCCCTGGTCGAGCGCTGCCGGGGCGGACGCACGGCGGCGTGACCCGACGGGCGTACGCCGGCAACGGACTTCGTTGATCCCTTTGGTTTCAGGAGTGGATGTGCAGGACGACCGGGCTGAGGCCCTCATGACGACCCTGATCGAACAACTCGCCGCCGTACGCCCCGAGACGGCGGGCCGGCAGGTCACCGAGCGCTCCCGGCTCACCGGTGACCTCGGCCTGGACTCGGTGGAACTCGCCGAACTCTTCGAGCGCATCCGGGAGGTGTACGGGGAGGTCGAGATCGCCGACTGGCTGGCCATGGCCAGCCGCGCCGAGGGCGACACGGTGGGCAGCCTCGTCCGCTACCTGAGCACGGTGCTGCCCGAACAGCTCCCGCGGCCCCTGGTGGCGGGGAGCGCACGATGACCGTCACCCAGGACGCGCCCGCGCGCACCGACTACGTGGCCCTCGCCGGCGAACTGGCCGGCCGGTTCGCCGGACGGGCCGCCGCGCACGACGCCGAGAGCAGCTTCCCGCACGAGAACTTCGCCGAACTCGTCTCCTGCGGCTACACCGCGATGACCGTGCCGCGCGAGCACGGCGGCGGGGGAGCGGACCTGAGGGAGCTGTGCCGGGCGCAGGAGACCCTCGCGGCCGGCTGTGCGAGCACGGCCTTCGCGGTCAACATGCACGTCCACGGCATCGCGATGATCGCCGGCATCGGCGGTCCGGCCGCCGAGCGGGCCTACCACGCCATCGCCCACGAGGGCGCCGTCATCGCGGGCGGTTTCAGCGAGCCCGGCGTCGGCGGCAACTGGTGGCACCCGACCACCAGGGCCGAACCGGTCACGGGCGGTTACGTGCTCAGCGGCCGCAAGGGCTTCTTCACCGGCTACCCGGCCGCCGACCTGCTCTTCCTGTCCGCCGCCCGCACCGACGACCGCGGGCTGCCCGAGCCGGTCGGCTTCCTGGTGCCGAGGCCCGAGCGCGGTGTCACGGTCACCGCCGAGTGGGACGCGGCCGGAATGCGGGCCACCGGCAGCCACTCGCTGCTCCTGGACGGTCTCTTCGTCGCCGAGGACCGGATGGTGGGCCGGCCGGGCGCGCTACCGCTGATGTTCATGCAGGGCGTCCACTGGGCGTGGTGCAGCTTCGCCTCCGTCTTCCTCGGCATCGCCCGCGGCGCCCTGGACCGGGTGGTCACCGAACAGCGCGGGCGCACCCTGCACGTCCTGGACCGGACCGTGGCCCATCTGCCCGGTGTGCAGTTCCGGGTCGCCGAGATGCGCACCCGGCTCGCCGCGGCCGAGGCCCACCTCTACCAGGCCGTGCGCGCCGACCACGACACCGCGATCGCCGCCGATCCGCTCGGCCACTACATCGAGATGAGCGTGATGAAGAACAGCGTGTGCCGCCTCGCCCACGAGGTGGTGGTGCTCGCGATGCAGGTCCAGGGCGGCTCGGCCCTGCTCTCCGGCCACCCGCTGCAACGCGCCTACCGGGACGTGGTCGCCGGACTGCTGGTCCCGCCGAACTCCGATGTCACCGCCGAGTGGGCGGGCAAGCACGCCCTGGGCGTACCGGTCTTCGCCGAACCCCGATGGGAGGGCTGAACGCCATGGCCACCGTCGCAGAGCAGCCGGTCACCGACGCCGGACGCGCCGCCCGCTGGGCCGAGTTGGAGGACACCGCGCGCCTCCTGGCCGCCCGCTTCGAGGAGCGTGCTCAACAGGGCTACGAGGCCGGGGAGTTCATCGGCCGCAACATCCATGACCTCGTGGAGTCCGGCATCACCGCCGTCAACGTGCCGCGTGACCTCGGCGGTTTCGAGGCCACCCTGGAGGAGAACACCCGGCTGCTGCGGATCATCGCGGGCGGCTGCGGCTCCACCGCGTTCACCCTCGCCATCCACGCCGTGCTCACCGGCTCGATGCGCAGCGACCTCTCGGCGGCCGTACGGGAGCGGATGTTCGGCGCGGTACGGGACGGGGCGTTCGTCGTCGGCCCGTTCACCGACGAGGGCTCGGGCGGCAACTGGACCCGGCCCTCGACGACCGCCCGGCGCACCCCGGACGGGTTCGTCCTCGACGGCCTCAAGCACTTCGCCACCGGCTACGACGCCGCCACCCACCTGGTGCTCACCGCCGGCCTCGACGACGAGCACCTCGAACCGCCGTTCAACCTCGCGGCGTTCTTCGTCGAGAAGCCCGAGCACGGCATCGACGTGGTGTCGAGGTGGAGCGGGTTCGCGCTGCCGATGACCGGCTCCCACTCCCTGAAGCTGGACGGCCTGCACGTCGACGCGGACGACTCGGTGTTCCCCGACGGACTGACCCCGCTGTTCGTGATGGCCCGTCAGCAGTGGGGCCACTACTGCTTCGCGGCCGTCTTCCTGGGCCTGGCCGAGCGGGCGTACGGGCTCGCGGTGGAGCGCACCCGCGGCCGGTCCACCACGGCCGTCGCCGACCTGGCCAAGCTGCCCGGCATCCAGTTCGCCGTGGCCCGGATGCGCTCCTCGCTGGCCACCATGACGGCCCTGCTCACGGAGTACGCCACCCGGCACGTGGACCCCGGCGAGGACCTGCCGGCGTTCGTCGCCGACACCTGTGTGCCCAAGTACTACATCACCAACGAGGCCGAGCACGTCGTCGCGACCGCCTTCGAGGTCATCGGCGGCTCCGGCATCCGGGACGGCTCCCGCATCGGCCAGATCTGGCGGGACGTCAAGGCGGGCCCGCTGCTGCCCTTCAGCAACGACATGGCCCGCGAGTTCATCGGCAAGGCGGCCCTGGGCATCAGCCCGGTCGAGACCCCGAGGTGGGTGTGATGACGACCTCCGCGGCTTCCGCGGCCTCCGGCCGCAGCGGCGCCCTGGACCCCGACCGGGTCCGGATCGACAACGACTACTACGAGCGGGTCGGCGACGACTGGTGGGACACCGAGGGCCCGCTGCGCGCCCTGCACGAGATGAACCCCGCGCGCACCGGCTACTTCCACCGGGTCCTCAGGTCCCGTTTCCCCGGCCGTCCCGCGCACACCCTCCGGGTCGTCGACCTCGGCTGCGGCGGCGGACTGGTAGCCGAGAACCTCGCCGCCCGGGGCTACCGGGTCACCGGCGTCGACCTGTCCCCGGGCACCGTCGAGGCCGCCCGGCGGCACGCGGCGGCGTCCGGTGTCGAGGTGGACTACCTCGTCGGCTCCGCCTACGCGACCGGGCTGCCGGACGGCAGCGCCGAGGCCGTGGTCGCCTCCGACGTGCTGGAGCACTTCCACGACCTGCGCGCCGCCCTCACCGAGATCGACCGGCTGCTCATCCCCGGCGGGGTGCTCCTGTTCGACACGGTCAACCGCACCGCCCGCAGCTATCTGCTGCTCATCCTGGTGGCCGAGAAGCTGCTCGGCATCATCAAACCGGGCACCCACAACTGGAACATGTTCATCCGCCCGCGCGAACTGCGCGGTCTCCTCTACGACGTCGACCTCGTCCTGGAGGAGACCCACGGACTCGGCCCCGCCCGCCCGCTGCCCGCGCTGATCCCCTCGCTGCTGCGCCACCGCCGGCTGGGCGAGTTCGCCCTCACCGGTGACCTCTCGGCCAGCTACATCGGCCACGCCGTCAAACGAAGCACCCCGTGAAGGACACACCATGGTCTCCATACGTTCCGCCAGCGTGGCCGGCATCGAAGTGAAGGCCGACCCGGCCGCCGTGCGCGCGCTCCTTCTGGACGTCGTCGGCTGCGGCCTGCTGATGCCCGGCGTGGAAAGCCTCACCGCCGAGGGCGACGACGTCTACCACTACGTGCTGACCACCCTCTCCAACGGCGCCGTCAGCCACACCCCCGACCACCGCACCCGCTTCCACACCGCCGACCCGGCCCGGATCGCCTGGGAGCCGGTCGGCGAGCACAACTTCCGTTCCTGGGGCGAGTTCCGCACCACCCCCGGCAGCGGTCCCGACACCACCTACCTGGAGATCGACACCCGCTCCGAGGCGGACGTCGACATCGCGCCCGTGGTGCTGCCGCTCGTGGAGCCCTTCGCCCGCCAGCAGAGCGACCAGGTCACCGAGGGCTTCCTCGCCGCCATCAAGGAGCGCGTCGAGTCCGGGGCGTCGGCATGACGGCGCCGACCGGGGCACCGGCCGCCGCAGGGCACACCACCCGCGGGGCGGCCCGGCTGCTCGCGCTGCGCACCGCGGCGCCCGAGACCGTCGTGACACAGCGCGACGCCTTCGAGGACCACTACCGCGAGATGTTCAAGGACGTGCCGAAGGCCGAGGAGATCTTCCGCGGCTCCGGGGTGACCCAGCGGCACATGGCTTGGGACCCGCGCACCGCCTACGCCGACGGCTTCCCGCCGATCAAACCCCGCATGGCCGCCTGGGAGGAGAACGTCCTCGCCATGAGCCGCCGCACCGTCGGCGGGGTGCTGGAGGCGGCCGAGGACCGCGACAGGGTCGGCACGTTCGTGCTGGCGAGCTGCACCGGATACGTCGGCCCCACCCCGGACATCCTGCTCGCCAAGGAGTTCGGGCTGCGCCAGGACCTGCGGCGCACCTTCATCGGGCACATGGGCTGCAACGCCGCGTTCAACGTGCTCAAGACTGCCTTCGACGCCCTGGCCGCCCGCCCCGGCGAACTGGTGCTGGCCGGCTCCGCCGAGGTCTGCTCGGTCCACCAGCGCCCCGAGTACACGGCCGAACAGGCCGTCGTCAACGCCCTGTTCGGGGACGCCGGCGCGATGACGCTGCTCGCCGCCGACGACGGCGGGCCGGGACCGGTCTTCCTCGGCACCCACACCGAGACCCACCCCGAGACCCTGCACGCCATGAGCTGGCACATCGAGGACCTGGCGTTCCGGATGACGCTCTCCCCGTACGTGCCGTTCTACCTCGCCGAGAGCATCGAGCCGTTCGTCAAGCGGCTGCTCGCCCCGCACGGTCTCGACGCGGGTGACGTCGCCCACTGGGGCGTGCACCCCGGCGGCCCGAAGATCATCGACTTCGTCGGCGAGAAGCTCGATCTGACGGATCGTCAACTCGCCTCGTCCCGGGCCGTGCTGGCCGAACACGGCAACTGCTCCTCGGCCACCATCCTGCTGATCCTCGAACGGATCCTGCGCGACGCTCGCCCCGCACCCGGCGAACACGCCGTGCTCATGGCCTTCGGGCCCGGACTGACCATGGAGTCGGCGCTCGTCCGCTTCTGACCCCGTCACACCCACGAACCGAGGGACCACCCGCCATGACGACGAGCGCACTCCAGCCGCGCTGGTCCACTCCGGACCTCACCGCGGCGATCAAGGACCACTACGACGGACTCATCGACCTCTACGAGGACCTGTGGGGCGAGCACATCCACCACGGCTACTGGGCCGAGGGCGAGCCCGACCCCGGCCGGCACGCCGCCCAGGTCCGCCTGGTCGAGGAGCTGATCGCGTTCGGACCGGTGCCCGCCGGCGCCCGCGTCCTGGACGCCGGCTGCGGTATCGGCGCCTCCGCCGTCCATCTCGCCGGCCGGCTGGGCTGCACGGTCGACGGCATCACCATCAGCGCGGAGCAGATCACCCGCGCCGAGGCCAAGGCCGCCGAGGCCGACGTCACCGACCGCACCAGCTTCCGGCTGGTCGACGCCATGCACACCGACTACCCCGACGACACCTTCGACCTCGTCTGGGCGCTGGAGAGCTGTGAACTGATGCCGGACAAGAAGGCGTTCCTGGCCGAGTGCCGGCGCGTCCTCAAGCCCGGCGGCACCCTCCTGGTCGCCACCTGGTGCGCCCGCGACGAGCGACTCGCCCCCGACGAGACACGGTTGCTGCAGCGCATCTACCGCGACTTCGTCGTCTCCCACGTCCTGCCCCTCGACGCCTACCGCGCCCTCGCCGAGGAGCTGGGGCTCACCGACGTACGCACCGCCGACTGGTCCCCGAGGGTGTGGGACACCTGGAAGCTGTCCACCGACATCGTCAAGCCCGTGGTCCGCGACCCCTCCGTCATCTGGCGGCTGGTACGCGCCAAGGGCATGGACATCTTCCGGTTCCTCAACTCCGTACCGCTGATGAAGCAGGCCTACGAGCGCGACGTGATGCGCTACGGCGTGCTGCGCGCGACCAAACCCAGCTGACCACCCGACCTCTCCCGCCCTCCTGGAGCTGACGATGACGACAACTGCCGCTCCCGCGGCGTCCGTCGAGGCCCTGGTCGCCGACCTGCTCTCCCAGCAGTGGCTCATCGACCTGTTCACCGAGCTCGCCGAACGCCAACGCGCCTCGGCCGCCGCCACCGAGCGACTGCGCGCCCGCGACGCCGCCACCCATGTCTTCTGGCCCTTCCACTCCCCGCAGTTCCCGCTCCAGGTGACCGAGGCGCACGGCAGCCGTATCGTCGACGCCGACGGCAACACCTACACCGACTGCCATCTCGGCTTCGGTGCCCAGGCCCTGCACGGGCACAGCCCCGAACCGGTCGTGGAGTACGTCCGCGAGCAGCTGGCCACCACCACCGGCAACGGCTACTGCACCCCGGTGGAGAGTCAACTGGTCGATCTGCTCGGCGAGTTGGTGCCGCACTGCGAGAAGTTCGCGTTCCTCAACTCCGGTACCGACGCCACCGCCGCGGCCATCCGGCTCGCCCGCGCGCACACCGGCCGCCGGATGGTCGCCAAGTTCGAGGGCGCCCTGCACGGGGTGCACGACCTCGGCATGCACAACACGGCCTTCTGGTACCACGGCCACCCCACCCACCCCTTCCCCGGCAACGCGCCCGACGGCGGCATCGAGCGCCAGTCCGCGCTCACCGGCGTCCCCGTGGCCGACCCGCGCGACCTACTGGTGCTGCCCAACGACCCGGTACGCGCTGTGGAGTTGATAGAGCGTCACAAGAACGAGCTGGCCTGTGTGATCACCGAGGCGGCCTCCTCGTCCTTCCCCTTCGTCGAGCACACCGTCCCGCTGCTGAGGACCGTCTCCGAGCGCTGCCGGGCCCTGCGCGTCCCGTTCGTCCTGGACGAGGTCCTCACCGGTTTCCGCTACGGCCCCGGAGGCGCCGCCGAGTACTTCGGCCTGGAAGCCGACCTGTACACCTACGGCAAGGTCCTCAGCGGCCTCGGTCTGCCGCTGTCCGCGGTCGCCGGCAAGGCGGCCCTGCTCGACCACACCCAGACCTCCGGGCTGCCGCTGACCGACATCGGCCGCAAGACCTGTGTGCAGACCACCCACGCCGGCAACCACCTGGCGCTGTGCGCCTCGTACGCGAGCCTGCGGCTGCTGCACGAGCGGCGCGACACGTACTACACCGAGACCCGGGCCAAGGTCGCCCGCGTCCAGGACCGGCTGGCGGACTTCCGCACCGAGACCGGCATCCCGCTGCGACTGGTCGGATTCGGCGACTTCATCGGCTCGTTCGGCTTCCTGGAGCGGGAGAGCTACGACGACTACCGTACGTTCGCCGGAGCGGTGAACCCCATCGCGTTCTTCCTGCTGACGCTCATGCTGCGCCGGCGCGGCTTCTACACCCTCAGCCTGCCCATGCTCTTCACCGGCGGGGCGCACTCCACCGAGGATCTGGACGCCCTGGTCGACGCGGTCACCGACTCGGCGCGTGAACTGGGCCGGCACGGCTTCCCGTTCGTGCTGCCCGGCCCGGGTGCGGCATGAGCGCGCGGGCCGAGGAGCGCTGGGACGCCGTGGTCGTCGGGGCCGGGCTCACCGGCCTGGTCACCGCCGTCCGCCTGGCCCGGACCGTCGGTCCCGGCCGGGTACTGCTCCTGGAAGCGGGCGGCGAGCCCGGCGGCCGGGCTCGCACCACGGACCACCACGGCTTCCGCCTCGACCTCGGCCCGCGCGCCCTGTACCACACCACCCGCACCCGGCTGCACGCCCTCGGCATCCGGGTGCCGGCCCACGAACCCGACCTCGCGGGCGCCCTGGCCCTGCGCGACGGCACCCTGCACCCCGGCTACGCCGCCCCCGGCCCCCTCCTGCGCACCGCCCTGCTCTCCCCACGCGAACGCCTCGCCGTGGCCCGTCTGCTGGCCCTCTCCCGCGCCCGCCCCGCCCTGGCCGGCCTCGACGCCGCCACCTGGCTCGCCGACCGCCTCCCCACCGAACGCGCCCGGGAGGCCGCCTTCGCCGTACTCCGCATCAGCGCCTACACCGGCCGCCCCGGCATGATCGCGGCCGACGCCCTCGCGGCCCACTTCGCCGAGGCACGGCGCGGAGTGGGCTATGTCGACGGAGGCTGGCGCACCCTGGTGGACGCGCTCGCGCTCCGCGCCCGGACCCTGGGCGTACACCTGCGCACGGCCGGCCGGGTCACCGCGGTCGAGGGCGGCCCCCACCCCCACGTCACCCTCGCGGACGGCCCGTCCGTCCGGACCCGCTCGGTGGTCCTCGCGGGCCTCTCCCGCCCCGCGGCCGAACGGCTGCTGAGCGGGGCGGGTCAGGAGAGCCGGTCGTCCGCCCCCCAGCAGACGAACCGACCCGGCGTGCCCGCCGCGCCGCTCCGTACCGCCTGTCTCGATGTGGCCCTCTCCCGGCTTCCGTCCCCGGACCGTTCCCTCGTCTACGGGGTCGACGAGCCCCTGTACCTCTCCGTCTTCTCCCGCACCGCGCGCCTCGCCCCGGACGGCGGGGCCGTGCTCCACCTCGTCCGCCACGACGACGGGAGCGGGCTCGGCGCGAGCGAGGTGCGCAAGCGGCTGTACGAGCTGCTCGACCTCTGCCAGCCCGGCTGGCGGGAGGTACTGGTCCATGAACGCTTCCTGCCCGCCATCACCACCATGACCGCCGTACCCGAGGCCCGCACCGGCGGACTGGCCGGACGCCCGGGCCCCCGGGTGCCCGGCCGGTCCGGGGTCTTCGTCGCCGGTGACTGGGTGGGCCCCGCGGGCCTGCTCGCCGACGCCTGTGTGCTCAGCGGTGAGCGGGCGGCCGACGAAGCGGCGGCACGGCTGTGACCCGGCCACGGCCGGCGGGTCCGGCCGGGCCGCCGGGTCGCGGTCTCCGTATCCTTCCTCGACACCGGAGTTGAGTCATGCGTCCGATCCGCATCGCCGCCCTGGGCGGCTCGCTGCGTTCCGGCTCGGTCTCGGCGGCCGCCCTGCGGGTCTGCGCCGCGCGGGCCCGCGCGGCGGGGGCGGAGGTCACGGTGGTCTGCGGCACCGAGCTGGTGCTGCCGCCGTACGACCCCGAGGTGCGCTTCCGTTCGGCGCGGGAGGCGCGGCTGCTGGCCGCGCTGCGGCGGGCGGACGGGGTGCTGCTGGCGAGCCCGACCTACCACGGCGGGATGTCCGGGCTGCTGAAGAACGCGCTGGACCACACCGAGGGCCTGGCCGAAGAGGGGTATCTGGACGGCCGCTCGGTCGGCTGCCTCGCCGTGGCCTGGAACGAGGTCGCGGGCGCGTCCGCGCTGGCCTCGCTCAGGGCCTCGGCCCAGTCGCTGCGCGGCTGGGCGGTGCCGATGGGCGTGGTCGTCCCGGCCGGCACGGAGTTCACCCCGGACGACATCTGCACCGACCCCCGCACCACCCGCCGCCTGGACATCCTCACCGACCAGCTCCTCGATTTCGCCCGCACCCACCGAGCCGGCCACGACCCCGCCCCCCACCGCACCCCCACCCCGACCACAGCCTCCCGAGCCTGACCCCCACCCCCGCCCCGCCGGACACCCCTCCCGCGGGGCCCCCGCATGCCCACCACACCCTCCCCGGCCCTGCCCACCCGGTCCCGTCGGGCTCAGCGCACGGTGGGACCCATGTGCGGGCTCTGCCCGCCCATGGGCATGGAAAGGGCCGGGCACTCCCTCCCCTTGGATCCCTCAGGGAGTGCCCGGCCGTTCGGGGTGGTCAGTGGGGGGTGGGGAGCAGGGGGAGGGGGGTGCGGTGGTCCTCGGTGCGGGCCGCGGAGAGCAGGGCGCGGCCCTTCTCGGTCATCAGGTCGGTGTGCCAGAGCGTGCCGCCGTCCAGCTCGACACTCACCCCGGTGACGCCCTCGACGGCACCCGCCTTCTGCTCGATCGCCTGCATGATGGTCGGCACCGCCATGCAGAACGGCGCGGTCAGGCTGATGCGGACGGTGGCCCGTCCGTCGTCGGTGACCGTGACGTCCCGGACCAGGCCGAGGTCGACCACGCTCATCGGCCGCTGCCAGGACTGGCTGCAGGGGTCGTAGACATGGAGCAGTGCGGCCCGCACGAGCTCCGCCGGCGCGCCCGTCCCCGCGCTCACGCCGCCGCCTCCGCCGCCGCCCACAGCTCCGGCTGGGTCTCGCGCCAGTACGACCACATCGGCCGGTTCCCGCCCTGCTCCGCGCGGAACCGGGCGAACTCGTCGTCCCGCACGGACTCCGCGGCCACCGTCAGGTCGATGCCCGCGATGCGCGCGTAGTTGCCGGCCAGGAAGGCCGCCCGCTGCTCCCGGGTGATCTGTTCGAGGCCGTAGCGCTCCAGGACGCGGTCGGAGAACGTGAGCCGCGCCATCTTCTCCAGCACCGGCTGCGGGTGGAAGTGCAGCGCCCCGGACGCGTAGATGATCTTCTCCGCGCCGCCGAGCGAGATCAGCTGCGCGAGCGCCTCCTCCACGTAGCCCATGCCGTGCGCGAGGATCGCGGAGGTGATCTCCAGGTTGGCGTAGACGTTGGGCAGCCGCATCAGGGCCATGGCGACCTCCTCCACGAACGGGGGAAGGCCGGCGTGCACGATCTCGAAGGACAGGTCGATGTGCCGGATCGCCACGGTCTCCAGGTCGTCGATCCCGAAGGGGCCGAGAGGGACGAGCCCGTTGGGCACGATCTTGTGCAACGCGACTATCTTGATGCCGAGTTCCTTGGCCAGCTCGAACAGCGGTGTGAACTCGGGGTCGTCCAGCCGCCAACTCAGGTCGGGCGAACCGGCGTTGGGATACATCTTGATGCCGATCGTGCCCGGCACCCGCGCCACCTGCTCACGCAGGTCGCGCAGACAGGCCTCGACGCCGTGCGCCGGGTTGAGGCCGGCGTAGGGGACGACGCGCTGCGGCCACTTCTCGGCGAGGACCCGGTTCTTCTCGCCGTTGCACAGCCCGTCCTCGAACACGGCGTCGATGCGCAGCCGGTGGTTGACCGCCATGTCGACGTCGGACTCGGTGAACAGGGTCCAGGCGAGCAGCTCCGGCGGCCAGTCGGTGCAGAACACCTCGCGCGGGATGCCGGAACCCTTGGTGGCGAAGCGCTCGTGCATCCCCCAGAGCATCTCGCGGAGCGCGAAGGCGTGCAGATTGGGGAACTCACCGTCCTTGCGCAGATTCGCGTCCGCCACGTTGTACGGGTGCACGGTGGCATCGATCACGAACATGTTGTCGATCAACTTCGGTCTCCCGTCGCCGCGTTGGCCGACCGCGCGGACCGGCCGGCGCCGTCGTCCGGGAGTCTGCGGCCCACCCCTTCAGGCCGGCTAAAGCCCATGGACGGCTTAAGCGAGGCTGAAGCGCCGGGCGGAACACTCGACGCACCTACGGAAGGTGACCATCCATGTTCTCTGCCCTGGGCGCCGTCCTGTACCGGCGGCGGCGCATCAGCCTCTTACTGGCCGTCCTCGCGGCGGTCCTGGCCGCGCTGTTCGGCGGCAGCGTCGAAAGCCGGCTCACCAACGGACTGTCCGACTACGACGATCCGGGCGGCGCCAATGTCGCGGCCCGCGAGATCATCCAGCGGGCCACCGGAGCCGACGCCCAGCAGGGCTACGCCGTCCTCGTCCGCACCGACGCCCCGATCGACCCGAAGGCACCCCTGCCGCCGTCGGTGTCGGCCGCGGTCGCCCTGCTGCGGGCCCGGCCCGAGGTACGGCAGGTCGTCGACTACGCGTCGGCGGCGAACCCGGCGCTGATCGGGAAGGACTCCCGCACTACGGTGGTGCTCGGCACGGTCGGACCGCTGAAGGACGCGGCCGCCAAGGACGCCGAGAAGGCACTGCAGAAGGCCGTCTCCGGCACTCCCGCCCTGCGCGGCCGGACCTGGCTCGGCGGCGCCACCCCCGGGCACGTCCAGGTGGCCGAGGTCTCCTCGGGCGACCTGGCGAAGGCCGAGGGCCTGGCCCTGCCGTTCATCCTCGTCCTGCTCTTCCTGGTGTTCCGGGGCGTGGTGGCGGCGCTGGTACCGCTCGTCGGCGCGGTCGTCTCGCTGCTGCTCACCTTCGCCGGACTGCGCCTGGCCACAATGTTCATGAACGTCTCGACGGGCGCCCTCAACCTGTCCTTCGCCCTCGGCCTCGGCCTCGCCGTCGACTTCGGGCTGCTCATCGTCTCCCGCTACCGCGAGGAGCTCGCCGCCCACGGACCGGGCCGCGAGGCGGTCGCCCGTACGGTGGCGAGCGCCGGACGCACCGTCTTCTTCAGCTCCATGACCGTCGCCGCCGCACTGGCGGCGATCACCGTGTTCCCGCACCCCTATCTGCGCTCCATGGGCCTGGCCGGTGTCATCACCGTGGTCTCCGCGGCGCTGTTCGCCCTGGTGGGACTGCCCGCGCTGCTCGCCGTGCTCGGACATCGCGTCAACTCCCTCGCACCGCGCCGCTGGCAGCGCGGCGAGGGGGCGTACGACACCTCGGGCGACCGCTGGCACCGCATCGCCTCGGCGGTGATGCGCCGGCCCGCCGTGGTCGCGACCGCCGCGACCGCCGTACTCCTGCTGGTGGCGGCCCCGGTCGTCGGCCTGAGGTTCACCGGCGCCGATCCCTCCACGCTGCCCGCCTCGACCAGCGCGGGGAAGGTCTCCCGGGCCCTGGCGAGCGACTTCGCCAAGCCCCCGGCCTCGCCGCTGCAGATCGTCCTGGACAGCCCGGCCGGCGGCCCCCGACTGGCCTCGTACGCACAGCGGATCGCGGCCGTCGAGGGCGTGGAGGCGGTGGGCACGCCCTTCCGTCTGGACGCGCGGCACTGGGAGGTCGACGCGGTGCTCGAAGGCGCGCCGCTCGGCACCGTCGCCAAGGACGCGGCGGCCGAGGTGCAGGACCTGCCGGCACCGGTGCGCGCCCGCTTCACCGGGGTGACCGCCGACTTCCTGGCCCAGAAGGCCAGTATCGGCGCCAAGGTGCCGCTCGCCGCGGCGGTGCTCGCGGTGGTCACCCTGCTTTTGCTGTTCGCCTTCTCCGGCTCGGTCGTCCTGCCGCTGAAGGCGCTGGTGATGAACACGCTCTCCACCGGCGCCGCCCTCGGGTTCCTGGTCTGGGTCTTCCAGCACGGCAACCTCGGCTTCACCGCGCAGAACGGCATCGAGGCGACCACCCCCGTGCTGGTCTTCGCCCTCGCCTTCGGTCTGTCCACGGACTACAACGTCTTCCTGCTCGGGCGGATCAAGGAGGGCCGGCAGTCGGGCCTGGACGACCGCGCGGCGGTCGCCGAGGGGCTGGCCAGGACCGGTCCGGTCGTCACCTCGGCGGCCTCCCTGTTCTGCCTCGCGGTGGTCGCCCTCGGCCTCTCCCGGCTGGTCTTCGTCCAGGAGCTGGGCATCGGCACCGCGTTCGCCGTCCTGGTCGACGCGACGCTGGTACGGGCCCTGCTGGTGCCGTCGCTGATGGCCCTGCTCGGCAGCGCCAACTGGTGGGCCCCGGGCCCCCTGCGCCGACTGCACACCCGTCTGCGGCTGGACCGCATGGAGCCGCCGGAGGAGCCGGGGACCGCGGCGCCGGAGGCCGAGCCACGGCAGCGGCCGGCGGTCAGCACGACCTGACCGGGGGCGCCGACCCGGTCCTGAGCGGCCCGGACTCCGTGACGACGGGGCCCGGGCCGCCGTACGTACGGAACCGGTGCGTACCGAACCGGCCATTTACGATACGGCCGTTGCGGAAGTGCCGGGCCCGTTCTATGCTCAATAACGAAACGACCGTAGCGAAAAGACCGCAGCGAGAAGGAGACTCCGTGACCGCCTCGGCCGCAGCACCCCGCAGAGGACGCCCCCGCAGCGAGGACGCGGACGGGCGGATCCTGAGGGCCGCGCACCAACTGCTGCTGGAGCGCGGGTACGACGGCTTCGTCATGGACGAGGCCGCGCTACGGGCCGGCGTCGCCAAGACCACGCTCTACCGGCGCTGGCCCACCAAGGACCATCTGCTGGTGGCCCTCGTCGCGCGGATCCAGGACGAGGTGCCGGTCACCGACACCGGTGACATCCGGCGCGACCTGGTCTCCTACCTCACGGCGATCGCGACCGGCCTCGACCGGATGCGGCGGGTCGGCCGGGCGGACGGCGACACGGACCGGTCCGCCGGCGTCGTCGCCGAGCTGGTCGCCGCGGCCGCCCGGCACCCGGACGTCGGCGAGGCGGTACGGGCGCTGTTCGCCCGGCGCAACGCGCTGCCGCTGGCCCTGCTCGACCGGGCCCGCGAACGCGGTGCGCTGCGCGCCGAGGTGTCGTCCGCGCTGCTCTTCGACCAGCTGGCCGGCGCCCTCTACTACCGGCTCCTGGTCACCGGCGAGCCGGTCGGCGCCCGCTATGCCGAGGACCTGGTCGACCAGGTGCTGGCCGGGGCCGCCACCCCCCAACCGGAGAGGACCTGACGATGGCACGCAGGAGGACGTCACGCGGGAAGTGGCTCTTACTGTCCCTGTCCGGGCTGCTGGCCGCGTGCGGCGGCTACGCGCTCTGGACGAACACCCACCCCGTGCGGCTGTCCGCGTCGGTGGAGATCCACGCGGCGCCGGAGCAGGTCTGGCGGGTGCTGACCGACTTCTCCGCCTACCCGCAGTGGAACCCGTACGTCACCCGCGCCGAGATCACCTCGGACGACGGCAGGCTGCGGCCCGGGGCCCGGATGCGCAACCGGCTGGAGGGGGACGGCGACCCCGCCACCTTCACCCCCGAGATCGTCGAGGCGCGCCCGGGACGGGAGTTGAGCTGGCTGGGCAAGGTCGGCCCCGGCTGGATCGTCGACGCCGAACACCGCTTCGTGATCGAGCGCACCGGCCCGGACCGCGTGCGGCTCACCCAGAGCGAGAGCTTCACCGGTGTCCTCGTCCCCTTCACCGAGAGCAGCCTGCACAGCGGAACGCTCCCCAGCTTCAGGGCGATGAACGCGGCCCTGAAGGAGCGGGTCGAGTCGGTGACCCGGTGACGGCGTACGCGTACCCGCCGACGACCAAAGCCCGCGACGCGCGCGGCGCCCGGGCTCGGTCGTCGAACCGGTCATGGAGGACGGGACGGTCAAGGACGACGGGTCGGTCGTGGATGACGGATCGGCCGTGGACGACGGGTCGGTCGTGGATGACGGGTGTTCACCAGGCCACCGGCAGCGAGTCGATGCCGTGGACCAGCATTCCCTCGGGGCGGTGGAGCTTGTCCTCGTCGATGGCCAGACGCAGCGTCGGGAAGCGCTGGATCAGGGAGGCCAGGGCGATCTGGAGCTCGGCGCGGGCCAGGCCGGAGCCGATGCAGTAATGGGTGCCGTGGCTGAAGGCGAAGTGCGGGTTGACCGGCCGGTCGAAGTCCAGCTCCTCGGGGTGCTCGTACTGACGCGGGTCCCGGTTGGCGGCCGCCATGCCGGGCAGGATCGCACTGCCCTTGGGGATCGTCACCCCGCTCAGCTCGACGTCCTCCAGGGTGATGCGCAGCAGCCCCTCGTTGCCCGGCGGGTGCAGCCGCAGCAGCTCCTCCACCGCGGCGGGCACGAGCTCCGGCTCCCGGCGCAGCCGCTCCAGGTGCTCGGGGTGGGTCAGCAGGGCCACCACGCTGTTGGCGATCTGGTTGACCGTGGTCTCGTGGCCGGCCACCAGCAGACTGATGCCGAGGAAGATGAGCTCCTCCTCCTGCAGCCGGTCCTCGTCCTCGTCGTGGATCGAGACCAGCGCGGACAGCAGGTCGTCGCCCGGGTTCTCCCGCTTGGCGGCCACCAGCCTGGCGAGGTAACCGGCCAGCGCGATCTGCGAGTTCAGCATCTCCTCCTTGGACACGGAGGTGGTCGCCAGGAACACCCGGGACCAGGCCGCGAACTCCTCCCGGTCCTCGAACGGCACCCCGAGCAGCTCGCAGATCACCGTCACCGGCAGCTGGAACGCCAGCGTGGGCACCAGGTCGACCGGTGGTTCCTGCGCGGCCATGGCGTCCAGCAGCGCGTCCGTGTGCTCCTGGATGCGGGGCCGCAGGGCCGCCACCCGGCGCGCGGTGAACTCGCGGGAGACCAGCTTGCGCACCCGTGTGTGCTCGGGCGGGTCCATGTTGAGCAGGCTCTTGAACTTCTGCGGCGCCGCGGCCAGCCGGGGCGCCCCGTCCTCCAGGGTCGCGGCCCGGCTGAAGCGGGTGTCCGACAGGACGGTGCGCACATCCTCGTACCGGGTGACCAGATAGGCGTGGTCACCGCTCGGCATCCGGACCTCCGCGACCGGGTCCTGCTCACGGAGGTGGGCGTACATCGGGCACTGCCGCAACCCGGGTGGCTGCTCGAAGGGGTAGGCGAGCACCTCGTCTGCGGTCTCGGGCGCTTCGGGGCTCAGGGTCATCTGTGCGTCCTGTTCTGCGTGAGAGGGCTGGTGAGGAGGAGCGGGAGAGGCCGGAGGGGGTGGCCGCGGCGGTGGCGCTCAGGTCTGTGCCGGCACCGGGGGGACCGGCGCGACGTCGAAGGGGCGTACCCGGTCCGCGTCCTGCAGCGGGTAGTAGATGCCGGAGAGGATGCGGCGCTTGAGGGGGGCGCTGGAGTCCACCAGCCGGTACAGGGCCCGGCGCAGCAGCACCGGGACGGTCCCGGACACCGCGAACGCCCGTTCCTGGCGCAGCTGGAGGGCGCGGGCCCGGGCCACGGAGGCCTCCCGCTCCCGCTGGAAGCGGAGCGTCGCCCGGTCCAGCGCCCCCCGCGCGTCGGTCTGCGCGAGGGCGCCGGCGACCAGCCGGGCCAGTACGGCGGCGTCGGTGATGGCGTGGTTCACTCCCTGGCCGAGCACCGGGGTCAGGGTGTGGGCGGCGTCACCGACCAGCACCAGACCGGACCGCGACCAGCGCGGTACGACGGTGGTGAAGATGTCCAGCATCGAGGTGTCCGACCACTTGGTGACCGAGGCCCGCACCTGCGCGGAGATCTCCGGCGCGAGCTCGTCCATCCGCGTGTGCAGCGCGCCGACACCCTGCGCGCGCAGCTCCTTCAGCCCGCCCTTGGGGATGTTGAAGCCGACCCGCACCAGATCGGGCACGGTCGGGATGAACAGCCCGTGGCGGGCGCCGAGAATGCGCACCCGGTAGGTGTGACCGTCCCAGACGTCGGGCCGCGGCACCTTGAACCAGACGAAGTCCCGCTCCAGCGGCTGCTTCTCGTACGGCAGCCCCGACATCTCCCGGATCTTGCTGAACCGGCCGTCCGCGCCGACGGTCAGCGCGGCGGAGATCTCGAACTCGCCGTCGGGGCCCTTGCAGCGCACCCCCGTCACCGCCGTCCCCTCGCTCAGCAGCGCGGTGGCGGTGGTACGGCGCAGCAGGCTGAAGCCCTCCAGCCGTTCGCCCTCCTTCGCCAGCGCCTCCAGGAGCGGGGGCTGGGGCAGCTCCATGGGGAACGGGCAGGGGCGGTCGTACTGCGCGAAGTCCGCCCTGAGGACCGTACGGCCCTGGTCGGTGATCTCCATGCGGCGGGTCTCCAGGGTCTGGTCGCGCAGGCCCTCCAGGATGCCCATCCGCTCCAGCAGCCAGACGGAGTCGGGGGAGATGGACTCGCCGCGGAACGACCGGTCGAACCGGGCGCTCTGCTCCACCACGACGACGGACACGGACCTTCTGGCCAGTTCGAGGGCGAGGGTGAGTCCCGCGGGCCCCCCTCCCACCACACAGACCTGCGCTCGCACAGCCGCTGCCATCGCCCTGCCTCTCCACGGAAGTGATGGTCGCCGCCGAGCGTGTGCGGCCCGGCTAAAGGGCCGCTTGTGGTTCGCGGCGCCACGAGCCGAGGGGGTCCGCCGATCCCCGCGGCGCACAAGAGCCGCTTAAGAACGGCCGGTCAGGCTCCGGTCGTGACCCACCGATCACGAAGGTCAGGGTGAGACGCATGCCGGCCACGAACGGGGCCAGGAACGCAACGGCGATGCCGGACACCGGCGAGATGGTGGTGGTGCACCGGCTCTTCACACAGGAGTACACGGCGTCGGTGGGGCTCGTGCGGGGCGTCGCCGCGGGGAACACCGCCCGCAGCGCGGTCGTCGCGGACCATCTCGCCGCCCTCGGCGCCATGCTGACGGAGCATCATCTCGCCGAGGACGAGCTGGTGTGGCCGCGGCTGGTGGCCGACCCGGCCGTCGAGCCGGCCCTGGTGGCCCGTATGGAGGAGCAGCACGAGCGGATCGCCGACGCCCTCGGACGGCTCGAACAGGCCCTGCCCGGCTGGCGCGAGAGCGCCGACCCGGTGCTGCGGGACACCGTCGCCGAGGCCTGCGCCGAGCTGCTGCCCGCACTGGACGCCCACCTCGGGGACGAGGAGGAGCACATCCTGCCTCTTGTGCCGGGCCGCTTCACCGCCACGGAGTGGGCGGTGCTGAGCGAGCGTGGCCGGGCGGCCGTCCCCGGCCCGCACCGTCTGTACATGCTGGCCGCGCTCGGCGAGGCCGCGGGCGAGGACCGCCACACCGAGTTCCTGGGCCGCCTCCCGGCCCCCGTACGCCTTCTGTACCGGGTGGCCGGGCCGAGCCTGCGCCGCCGTACGAAGGCCCGACTGCATGGCACGAAGGCCGCGAAGTCGGCTGTGACGCAAGCGAGTCGACCCTCCCGCGTCGTGCACGACCAGTCGTCCGTCAAGCCAAAGCCGTGAAGTGAGGTTGAAGCCGTGAGCGCACCCGCAACCACCAGGTCCGGTACGGCGGACCGGGACGAGGCGCTGGACCTGCTCCGTGTCCTGCACCGGGAGGGGCGGCTGGCCGCGGAGTTCGGCGTGGTGCCGGCCCTGCTGGACCGGATCGCCCACGGCCCCGCCGCGCCGGCCGACCTGGCGCGGGTGGGCCGGCTGCTCGCCCGCGTCGGCCCCGACGAGATCCACGCCCACCACCCGGCCGCCGTACCGCTGACCGTCACCGTGTCCGGACACGGTACGCTCGACGCGCTCACCGGGCCGCTCACCGCCCAACTCGCCCGCCACGGCATCCCGTTGCGGGCGATCCACGGCGACCACGACTCATGGCGCCGCGATCTTCAGGACACCGCGGGCCCGCTGTACGCCAAGGACACCGACCTGTCCCTGGTCGTCCTGGACGACCGGATCGTGTTCGACGAACTCCCGCTGCCCTGGCGGGTGTCGGACGTCGCCGAGGCCGTCGCGGCGAAACTGCGCCTGATCGGGCGGCTCGCCGAGACCTATGTCGGCGAGGGCTCGGGCACCCTCGTCCTCAACACCCTGCCGCTGCACCCCGGCCACGCCCGCCAGCTGGTCGACCACCGTTCCCGGACCGAACTGTCCGTGCTGTGGCGGGAGTTCAACATCGGACTGCTGCGCCTCGCGCTCGTCCACCCGCGCGTGCACGTGGTCGACCTGGAACCGCTCGTCGCCGAGACGGGCCCGGTCCGCGACAGCAGGCTCGCCGTCTACACCAAGGAGCATCTCGGCGCCGAACTGCTGGGCCGGTACGCCCGGGAGGTCGCCCATCTCGCCCGGGTGGTGCGCGGCCGTACGAAGAAGGTGCTCGTCGTCGACCTCGACAACACCCTGTGGGACGGCGTCCTCGGCGACGACGGCCCCGACGGCATCGCGGTGTCCGGCACCTACCGGGGGGAGGCCTTCGGCGCGTTCCAGAAGGTCGTCAAGCAACTCGGCTCGCAGGGCGTGCTGCTCGCGGTGTGCAGCAAGAACGACCAGGAGCCGGTGGAACAGGTGCTCGCCGGGCATCCCGACATGGTGCTGCGCCCCGACGACTTCGTGCGGATCACCGCCAACTGGCGGCCCAAGGACGGCAATCTCCGCGACCTCGCCGACCGGCTCAACCTCGGTGCGGACAGCTTCGTCTTCGCCGACGACTCGCCCTTCGAGTGCGGCCTGGTCGCGGCCGGCCTGCCCGAGGTCGCCGTCGTCCGTCTCGACGAGGAGCCGGCGCTGCACATCGACCGGCTGCTCGCCGACGGCTGGTTCGACACCCCCGAGCTGACCGAGGCCGACCGCGGCCGGGCCGGACAGTACCGCGCCGACGCGGGACGCCGGGAACTGCTGGACGGGGCGGCCACCATGGAGGAGTACCTGCGGGCGCTCGACGTGCGGGTCACGGTGGCGCCGGTGACCGAGCCGGACATCGCCCGGATCTCCCAGATCACGCTGCGCACCAACCAGTTCAACCTCACCACCCGGCGGCTGCAACCCGCCGACGTGCGCGACCTGCTGGCCTCCCCCCACCACCTCGTCCTGTCCGTCCGCTCGCGGGACCGCTTCGGCGACAACGGCGTCGTCGGCGCGGTCTTCGCCGAGCGCACCACCGAGGGACCGCTGCGCATCGACAACGTCCTCCTCAGCTGCCGCGTCTTCGCCCGCGGCATCGAACAGGCGGCCCTGGGCGCCCTGTTGGCCCACGCCCGCGACAGCGGGGCACCCGCGGTCCTGGCCGCGTACCGGCCCACCTCCAAGAACCACAAGGTCCGGGACCTCTACCCGTCACTCGGCTTCGACACCGTCGCCGAAACCCCGGACGGCGCCCTGGACTTCCGGCACTCCCTCGCCGAACTCCCGCCGCTCCCGGGCCATGTGACCCTCGACGCGACCTTCCGGTAACCCGAGCCACCCCCCGACAGCCTGCCGTCCGCCATTCCCCCGTGGCGGACGGCAGGCCCTTTCGCGTGGCCCCCGGCCCCGCCGCCTGCGCAAGCGAGGCCTTAGCGGGGCGAACCAGGATCGAAGGCGTCCCGAACCGCCATCGCCGGCGCCATGCCTGCGCACTTCGGAGAGGTCAGGCAAAGACGTTGACAAGCTTCCGAACCTTCACGGAACTGGCCCATCACCGTGCGGCCGAACTCGCCGCCGAGGACGCCTTCGTCTTCCTGCCGGACGACGTGGGCGGCCTGGCCCCCGAGCATCTGACGTACGCCGCACTCGACCGCGACGCCCGCCGCATAGCCTCCTGGCTCCAGGCCAGCGGTGTCGCCGGCGGCCAGGTGCTGCTGCTGTACCCGTCGGGCACCGACTTCATCAGGGCCTTCCTCGGCTGCCTCTACGCCGGCGCCGTCGCCGTGCCCGCCCCGCTCCCCAGCGAGCAGGGCCAGCACTTCACCCGGGTCTCCGGCATCCTCAGGGACGCCGAGGTGAGCGCCGTGCTCAGCGACTCGGCGAACATCGGCGAGATCGCCGGCTGGCTCGCCGCCGAGGGCATGACCCACGTCCGCTCCCTGGCCACCGACACCGGGGACTACGGCGACCCGGCCGCGTACACGGTGCCGGACATCGGCCCCGAGCACCTGGCCTTCCTGCAGTACACCTCCGGCTCGACCAGCGACCCCAAGGGCGTCATGGTCTCCCACCGCAACCTGCTGGCCAACGAGGCCGCCATCCAGCGCGCGGCCGGCACCAGGCCCACCGACCGGTTCGGCGGCTGGCTGCCCTTCTACCACGACATGGGGCTCATCGGTCACATCCTGCACCCCGTCTACCTGGGCGCCTCCGCCGTGCTGCTGTCCCCGATCTCCTTCCTGCGCCGCCCCCTGCGCTGGCTGCAGCTGTTCAGCGAGTACGGCGCCAACCTCGGCGGCGGCCCCAACTTCGCCTACGACCTGTGCGTGCGCCGTATCACCGACGAGCAGATGCAGGGCCTGGACCTGTCCCGCTGGGAGGGCGCGGGCAACGGCGCCGAACCCGTGCGCGCCGAGACGCTCAAGGCGTTCGCCGACCGCTTCGCCCCCGTCGGCTTCCGCCCCGAGGCGTTCTTCCCCTGCTACGGCATGGCCGAGACGACCCTGCTGGTCTCCGGCACCCCGCGCGGCCACCGCCCCGCCGAACGCACCGTCGACCCGGCCGCCCTCGAACAGGGCACCCTGGCCGCCCCCGAGGCCGGCGCCGCCTCCCGCACCCTGGTCAGCAGCGGCATCGTGCAGGACTTCACCGTCAAGATCGTGGACCCGGACACCCGGCGGGAGCGGCCCGAGGGCGGAGTCGGCGAGATCTGGGTCAAGGGCGACAGCGTCGCGGGCGGTTACTGGAAGCGCCCCGAGACCAACGCCGAGATCTTCGACGCGAAGCTCGTCACCGGCGACAACGGAGCCGAGGCCGAGGACGCGGGCGGCTGGCTGCGCACCGGCGACCTGGGCGCCCTGGACGACGGCCAGCTGTACATCACCGGCCGCCTCAAGGAACTGGTCATCTTCTCCGGCCGCAACCTCTACCCGCAGGACGTCGAGCGGGCCGTGCAGTCCACCGACCGCTCGCTGTCCATGGGCGGCGGGGCCGTGTTCACGGTGGAGACCGACCGCGAGCATCTGGTCGTCGTGCAGGAGGTGCGCGGCAACGCCGTCGACGGCGACCTGCGCTCCCTCGCCACCGGCATCCAGCGCTTCCTCGGCCAGGAGCTCCAGATCCCGGCGGGCAACGTCATCCTGGTGCGGCCCGGCACCGTCCGCCGCACCACCAGCGGCAAGATCCAGCGCACTCTGATGCGCAAGCTGTTCCTGAAGGGCGAGATCACCCCCCTGTACGAGGTGCTCGAACCGGCGGTGCGCCGCACCGTGGCCGACGCCACCGGCTCCTCCCTGGCCGCGGCGGTCTGACATGCCGGCCACCGCGGACAGGAGCGGGAGGAGCTACCCGCTCGCCGAGGAACTCGACGGGTTCCTCGGCGACCCGGAGGACCCCGGCGGCTGGTTCTCCTACGCGCGCTGCGTCGAGCTGGACGAGAAGGAGGAGTTCCCGGCCGACATCTGCCGCCGGCTCGACGACTGGGGGCTGCCCGCCCACTACGTGCCGGTGCGCCACGGCGGCCGGCT
The DNA here is from genome assembly GCF_040605395.1 of Streptomyces sp. NPDC005648. Taxonomy (NCBI): domain Bacteria; kingdom Bacillati; phylum Actinomycetota; class Actinomycetes; order Kitasatosporales; family Streptomycetaceae; genus Streptomyces; species Streptomyces sp. NPDC005648. The sequence goes on from NZ_JBEXCS010000077.1 coordinate 28,552, forward strand.
GACCGACTACGAGCAGATGCTCCAGCTGATGCGCACCGTCGCCCGCCGCGACCTGACCGTCGCGATCGGCCACGGCAAGACCTATCTGGGCGGAGTGTGCGTCTGGGTGGCCGGCACCCCGGAGCAGGCCGCCCGGCTCGGCGCCGATATCCGGGCCGGGGTGCCCGTCTCGCTGGGGCTGACCGAGCGCGCCCACGGCAGCGACCTGCTCGCGGGTGAGGTGCACGGCGTCCCGGACGGCACCGGATGGCTGGTCAACGGCGAGAAGTGGCTGATCAACAACGCCACCCGGGGCGGTCTGCTGTCCCTGCTCACCCGCACCGACCCGGCCGGCGGCCCGCGCGCCTTCAGCGTCCTGCTCGTCGACAAGCGCGCCCTGGACAAGCTCGACCGCACCGCCTACCGCCACCTCCCGAAGAACCTCACCCACGGCATCCGCGGCGCCGACATCTCCGGCATCGCCTTCGACGACGCGCCCGTGGACCGCTCCGCGCTGGTCGGCGCCGAGGGCGCGGGCCTGGAGATCGTCCTCAAGGCGCTCCAGCTGACCCGCACCATGTGCGCCGCGCTGTCCCTGGGCGCCGCCGACCACGGCCTGCGGATCGTGCTCGACTTCGCACGCGAGCGCGAGCTGTACGGGCGCCGGCTGATCGACCTGCCCCAGGCGCGCCACCAGCTCGGCACGGCCGCCGCCGACGTCCTGCTGCACGAGGCGCTGGCCACCGTGGCCGCCCGGCTGGTGCACACCCAGACCGGTGAGCTGAGCATCACCTCCGCGGTCACCAAGTACCTGCTGCCCAGCGGGACCGAGGACGTCCTGACCCGGCTCACCCGGCTGCTCGGCGCCCGCGCCTACCTCAAGGGCGTGCACGCCGACGGCATGTTCCAGAAGGTCGAGCGCGACCACCGGATCGTCGGCATGTTCGACGGCAACACCCTGGTCAACCTCAACTCCCTGATCAACCAGTTCCGTTCACTGGTGCGTGGCCGGCGCCGCGGCACCGGCGACACGGCGGGAGCGGAGGCCGCCTACGACCTGTCCGCGCCGCTGCCCGAGCTGGACGTGAGCCGGCTGTCCCTGGTGGCCCGCGGTGGCAGCGGTGTCCTGGCCGGCCTCGGCACCTCCGTCGACCGGCTCACCGAGCTCGCCCGGCAACGGCCCGAACTGGCCCCGGCCGCGAAGGCGGCGGGCCGGATCAAGGACGTCGCCGAACGGGTGCACGAGGAGATGGCCGCCTGGCAGGGGCTGGTCGACGGCGTCCCGCCCGCCGCCTTCGACACCGCGCGCCGCTACACGCTCTGCCACTGCGCCGCCGTATGCCTCGGTCTGTGGACGCACAGCGCCCCGCTGTTCGCCGGCACCACGACCGAACCGCTGTGGCGGGACGGGCTGTGGCTGCGCGCCGCGCTGGACCGGCTGCTGACCCGCCTGGGCGAGCCGGACACCGGGGACGACGAGGCGTACGAGGAACTGCTCGGCCGGCTGGTCGCCGCGCGATCCTCGGGCGAGCTCTTCTCGCTGCACCCCCACCGGCTGCCGTCGGCGCCGCCCCGGCGGGCGGCCGACGCGACCACCGCGAGGAACTGAGAGGACGCCATGCTGTTCGAAACCGCGGCCACCGCGCCGCACGGAGCGTCCGCCGGACCGGGCACCCACCCGCCCGGCGGCCAGGAGGAGCGGATCCGCGCCCGTATCGCCGAAGTGGAACAGCGGTTCGGCGACCCGACCGACGAACACGGCGAACTGTCGTACGCCAGGCTGCTGGAGGCCGACGAGCGCGCCGAGCTGTCCGAGACGGGCGAACGGGCCCTGGACGAACTGGTGCTCAACGCCGACTTCGTGCCCCGCCGGCACGGCGGCCGGCTGGAACGGATCGACAGCCTGGTCCAGTTGATGCGGCGCGTCTTCCGGCGCGACATCGCGCTCGGCCTCGGCTACGGGGTGACCTCCTTCATGGCCGCCGTCAACGTGTGGGGCTCCGGCACCGAGGAACAGCAGCGGCGCCTCGCCCGGCTGCTGCTCGACGGACGCAAGGTGTCCGTCGCCTACCACGAACTCGCGCACGGCAACGACTTCGTGCGCAACGAGTTCGAGGCCCGCCCCGCCGACGGCGGCTACCTCCTCAACGGCACCAAGCAGGTCATCAACAACGCCGACCGGGCCGCCGCCTGGGTGCTGTTCAGCCGCACCAGCCCGGCACCCGGCAGCCGCAGCCACTCGGTGGTGCTGGCCGAGCGGGCCGCACTCGACCAGGACCTCTTCCGGGTGCTGCCCCGCTACGACGCGGTCGGCGTGCGCGGCTGCCATCTGTCCGGCCTCGAGTTCACCGACTGCCCGGTGCCCGACTCCGCGCTCGTCGGCGAGGAGGGCAAGGGCGTCGAACTCGCCCTGCGCGCCTTCCAGGTGACCCGCAGCGCGGTGCCCGGCATGGCGCTCGGCGCCGCCGACACCGCCCTGCGCACCGTGGTCCGCTTCGCGCTCGGCCGGCAGCTGTACCGCAAGTCGGTGATGGACATCCCGCACGCGAAGGCGACCCTGTCGACGACCTTCCTCGACCTGCTGATCTGCGACAGCCTCTCCCTGGCCGCCACCCGGGCGGTGCATGTGCTGCCCGAGCAGACCAGTGTGTACGCCGCCGCGGTCAAGTACCTGGTCCCGAAGATGCTCACCGACGCGATGTACGACCTGTCGATCGTGCTCGGCGCCCGCTTCTACGTCCGCGAGGGCGAGTTCGGGATCTTCCAGAAGCATGTGCGCGACCTGCCGGTGCTCAGCCTCGGACACGCCGGGTCCGCGGCCTGCCAGGCCACCATCATCCCCCAGCTGTCCCGGCTGGCCCGGCGCTCCTGGTTCGCCGACGACCCGGCCCCGGCGAGCGTCTTCCGGCTGCGCGAGGACCTGCCGGACATCCCCTTCGACCGGCTCACCCTGGCCAGCGGGCAGGACGGCCTCAGCGCCACGCTGGTCGCGGCCGTCGACCAACTGCCCAGCTCCAGCCCCGAGGAGCGGGCCGCGCACGGCGCCGCGCTGCGCCTCATGGACGAGCTGCGCCAGATCCAGGAGCAGAGCCGCCATCTCGCCCCGCAGGACCGCACCGCCCTGGCCAGCCCGGCCACCTTCGCCCTCGCCGACCGGTACGCGGTGCTGCTGGCCGCCGCCTCGGTGATCGGTGTCTGGCAGCAGGCCCGGGGCGCCGACGACCCCTTCCTCGCCGACCCGGCGTGGCTCGCCGCCGCGCTGCACCGACTCGCCCGGCGGCTCGGGCAGCCACTGCCCGACCTGCCCGAAACCTGCGAGACGCGGCTGCACGACGAGGTGCTCAGCCGCTTCCACGACATCCGCAGCTACGACCTCTACAACGCTCCGCTGGCCGGCTGACCGCCGCTGATCCGGTGCGCGATCCGAACCGTTGAACCCTCCGAGGAGCACAGCATGTCCGTTCCCACTGCCGGACGTACCACCGAAGAGCTGACCACCTGGCTGTCCGACCGGATCGCCCTCTACCTCAAGCGCGCGCCCGAGGAGATCGACCCGGCCGTGCCGCTGGCCGAGTACGGCCTCGACTCGGTGGCTGCGCTGAGTCTGTGCGGCGACGTCGAGGAGGACTTCGACCTGGTGCTGGAGCCGACCGTCGCCTGGGACTACCCGACCGTCGGCGCGCTCGCCACGCACCTCGCCGAGAGCCTGGCCGCCGAGGGGGCCGCGAGCTGATGGATCGGATCGCCATCGTCGGCATCGACTGCAGGTTCCCGGGGGCGCCCGACACGGGCGCCTACTGGGACCTGCTGATGCGCTCGGGGGACGGCGTGTCGACCGTACCCGAACAGCGCTGGTCGGCCGCGGACTTCCACTCGCCGACCCCGGCGCAGGGACGCGCCAACACCACCCAGGGCGGCTTCATCGACGACCCCGACGCCTTCGACAACGAGTTCTTCACCATCTCGCCGCGCGAGGCCGCCGCGATGGACCCGCAGCAGCGGCTGCTGCTGCAGTGCGCATGGCGGGCGGTCGAGGACGCGGGGCTCGCCCCGCACCGGCTGGCCGGGTCCGCGACCGGGGTGTTCGTCGGCATCATGAGCAACGAGTGGGCCCAGCTGCACCTCACCGACTACGACCGGGTCACCGCCCAGACCGGCTCCGGCAACGGCTACTGCATGACCGCCAACCGGGTCTCCTACCACCTCGACCTCAAGGGGCCCAGCCTCGCCGTCGACACGGCCTGCTCCTCCTCGCTGGTCGCGGTGCACCTGGCGGCCAACGCGCTGCTGTCCGACGAGTGCGACCACGCCATCGCCGCGGGCGTCAACGTGGCGATGACACCGGCGCTGTCCATCTTCTACAACCAGGCCGGCCTGTCCGCGCCCGACGGCCGCTGCAAGCCCTTCAGCGCGCAGGCCGACGGCATCGGCCGGGGCGAGGGCGTCGGCGCGGTCGTCCTGCGTCGCCTCGAGGACGCCCTGGCGGACGGCCAGCAGGTGTACGCCGTCATCCGGGGCACCGCCGTCAACCAGGACGGCCGCAGCAACGGCATCACCGCCCCCAACCGCTGGGCCCAGCAGGACGTCATCGGCGCCGCCTACCGGCGCGCCGGCGTCGCCCCGGAAGAGGTCGCCTTCACCGAGGGGCACGGCACCGGCACGGTGCTCGGCGACATGATGGAGGCCTCCGCACTCGGCCACCACCACGCGGGGCGCTCCGGCGCCCCGATGGCGCTGGGCTCGGTCAAGGGCAACCTGGGGCACACGGAGGGCGCGGCGGGGATCGCCGGGCTCATCAAGGTGGCCCTGTCCCTGCACCATCGCACGGTGCCCGCCAGCCGGTTCGCGGCCCGCGAGAACGACCGCCTGGACCTGCGCGCCAAGGGCCTCAGGCTCCTCAAGGCCCCCCTGCGCCTGCCCCGCGGCACCACCGTGGCCGGCCTCAGCAGCTTCGGCATGGGCGGCACCAACGCCCACGCGGTCCTGGAGTCGGCCCCGCCCCGGGCCACCCGCCCGCCGGAGCGAACCGCCCCCGGTGGCATCGGCTCCGCGCTGTTCACGCTCACCGCTCCCACCCCGCAGGCGCTGCGTCGCAATCTGGTGGCCCAGGCCGACGCCCTGGCCGCGCGGCGGGCGCCCCTCGGTCCCGTCGGCTGGACCTCGCACCGGGTCAAGTCCGGCCACCGGCACCGTTTCGCGGTCGCGGCCGAGGACACCGACACGCTGGTCGAGAAGCTGCGCACGGCCGCCGCCGACCCCGACCTGCTGGCCCGGCTCACCGGCACCCCCGCCGGACGCACCCGCACCGCGTTCCTGTTCACCGGACAGGGCTCGCAGTACCCGTACATGACGGCCGGGCTCTACCGGTCCTCGGCGCTGTACCGGCACTTCCTCGACGAGGCCGACGCCGCCCTGCTGCCGTACACGAAACGCTCGGTCCGGGACCTGATCCTGACCGGGGACGAGCAGGTGCACCTCACCCGCTGGGCGCAGCCCGCGCTGTTCGCCGTGGGCCACGCCCTCGGCCGCGCCCTCGGCGAACTCGGCGTCGCTCCCGACCTGTTGCTCGGCCACAGCGTCGGCGAGTACGCGGCGGCCTGCCTGGCCGGCGTCTTCCCGCTCGACGGCGCCGCCCGCCTGATCACGGCCCGCGGCGAGCTCATGCAGCGCCTGCCCGAGGGCGGCGGCATGCTGGCCGTGCTCGCCGGCCGCGACGAACTGGAGGAACGCCTGGAGAACGAGCCCGGGGTGGGGGTGGCCGTCGTCAACGGGCCGCGCGCCACCGTGCTCTCCGGCGACCTCGACGCGCTGCTGCGCATCCACAAGGAACTCGACCGGGACCGCGTGCGCACCAGGATGCTGCGCGTCTCGCACGCCTTCCACTCGCATCTGATGGACCCGATGCTGGAGGAGTTCGCCGAGGTGGCACGGGAGGTCGGCGGCGGCGTACCGCGACTCCCGCTGTTCTCCACGCTCTACGGCCGCGCCCTGGACGGCGAGGCGATGGACGCCGAGTACTGGGTGGCGCATGTACGGCGCCCCGTGCTGTTCGGCGACGCCGCCGCCGAACTCCTCGACGCCGGGCCCTCGCACACCGTGGAGCTCGGCCCGTCGCCGGTGCTCTCCTCGCTGGCCCGCAGGCTCCCGCCGCCGTCCTCGGGACGACGGCCCGCCGCCGTGCTGCCGGTGCGCGGCGAGGACTCGACCGGCCGGGAACTGGCGGACGCCCTCGCCGAGTTGTACCGGGGCGGACTCACCCCGCACTGGGACGCCGTCTACGAGGACCGGGACCGCACCCCCTACCGGCTCGCCCCGTACGTCTTCAGCGACGAGCACCGCTACTGGGCCCGCGGCGGCCCCGTCCGCGCCCGCCGGGACGAGAGGCCCGCCGCCCCCGTCGTCGTACCGGAGACTGCTCTGCCCGAGCGCGAGCCGGCGCCGGCGCCCGCCGGGGTGCTCACCCTGGAACGGCCGGCCCCCGCCGACCCGGTGGCTGAGGCCGCCCTCGCGGCCATCGGACAGGTCGGCGGCTACCCGACCGGTGAACTCGGGCCCTACCTGCGTCTCTACGAGGACCTCGGCTTCGACTCCGTGATGGTGATGGAGCTGAAGAACCGGATCGAGGAGCGGCTGCCCGCCCTCGCCGCGCTGACCGTGCAGGACCTGCTGCCCAGACTCGCCTCGGTCGGCGACCTCGTGGACTTCCTCCGGGAGCACTGCGCTCCCGTGCCCGCCACCGAGGAGAGGACCGCATGACCGACAACCCGCACGAGACCCGCGCGGGCGGGCGCCCGGTGTATCTGGCGTCCGTCGGCACCGCACTGCCCGGGGACCCCGTCGACAACGCCGAACTGGCCCGGGTCACCGGCGCCAACCAGGAGTGGATCGAGGTCTTCATCGGCACCCGCACCCGGCACTTCGCCCGGGACCTCAACACCGGCGAGGTCCGCTTCTCGCTCGCCGACCTGTGCGCCAGGGCCGGCGGCCGGGCCGTGGAGGCCGCCGGGACCGACCTCGCCGACATCGAGTTCGTGGTGCTCGGCACCGCCACCCCCGACACCCTGATGCCGGCGACCGTGAACGAGGTCGCCGACCGGCTGGGCATCGACCAGGTCCCCACGTTCCAGCTGCAGTCGGGCTGCGCGGGCGCGGTGCAGGCGCTCAGCCTGGGGCGCTCGCTGATCGCCTCGGGGGAGTACCGCACCGGCCTGGTCATCGGCGGGGACGTGTGCAGCAAGCATCTCGACATCCGGCGTGACGTGTCCAAGGCGGCCCCCAGCGACCTCGTCAACTACGTGCTGTTCGGCGACGGCGCGGGCGCGGCGGTCCTCACCGACGAACCGGTCGGCGAACAGGTCGAGGTGAAACATGTGCTGAACCGTTTCACCGGTCTGGGCCGCCAACCCGGCCAGGTGATCGAGTGGTTCGGCCTCGCCGACCGCCACGACGACCGCCAGGCCCTCACCGAGGACTACAAGGCCATCGAGGAACAGGTCCCGGTGATGGCGGTGGAGATCCTCTGGGAGCTGCTCGGCGAACTCGACTGGAGCCCCGACGACCTCGACTACCTGCTGCCGCCGCAGCTGTCCGGCCGGATGACCCGGAAGATCACCGAACAGCTCGACGTGCCGTCGGCCACCGAGGTCTCCTGCGTCGCCGAGACCGGCAACAACGGAAACGCCCTGCCGTTCCTGCAGATCGAACGGCTCCTGGAGAAGATGACCGCCGGCCAGAAGGCGCTGGCGGTCGCCATCGAGTCCAGCAAGTGGATCAAGGCGGGCTTCGCCCTGGAGAAGATATGAGCAGCCGACACGACTACACCCTGGCCGACTTCGTCACCACCGTGCGCGACGAACTCGGCCTCCCGCTCGCCGACGACCAGGTCGGCGCGGACTACGACGAACTCCCCGAATGGGACTCCCTCCACCTGCTGAAGCTCGTCACCGCGGTGGAACACGCCATCGGCACCCCCGTGCCGGTCGGCCGGGTACTGGAGGCCCGCAGCCTCCAGGAGTTCTACGACCTGGCGGTCCCGGCGTGACCGGCGCCCCGGTCCCGCAGGTCGAACGGCGCCGCCGGCACACCCTGTACTTCCTGGAGTGGGCGGCCGGCCAGCGGCCCGTGCACCTGGACACCGAGGTCGACATGACCCGCGTCCGGGCGCACCGGGCCGCCGCCGGGGCCGAGGGCACCCGCTACTCGGTGGTGTCCTATCTGCTGCACTCGGCCGGCCGGGTCCTCGCCCGGCACCCGGCCGCCAACGCGGTCATGGCACCCGGCTGGCCCTCGGCGCTGCGCCGCCCACGCGTGGTGCGGTTCGGTCCGGTCACCGCGAAACTGGCCCTGGACCGCACCGTGGACGGCGAACGCACCGTGCTCTCCGCCCTGTTGCCCGGCCTGGAGTCGGCCTCCCTGGACCAGATCCAGCAACGCGTCGACCGCTACCGGGACGAGCGGACCGCCGACCTCCCCGAGTTCAAAGGAGTACGGCTGCTGGGCCGGCTGCCCGTCCCGCTCGGCCGCGCCGCCTTCGCCGCCGCCCTGCGCGACGTGCGCCGGCGCCCGGAGATCTTCGGCACCGTCTCGGTCAGCTCCCTCGGCCACCGCGACGTCGACGGCTTCCACTCCGCCGGCGGCACGGCGGTCACCCTCTGCGCCGGACGGATCATCGACCGGCCGGTGGTCCGCGACGGCCTCGTCGTACCGGCCCCCGTCATGCGGCTCGGCCTGACCTTCGACCACCGGGTGATCGACGGGGCCACCGCCGCCGACGTGCTCAGCGATCTGCGACACACCATGGAGGACTTCGATGACGGCTCCAGGGAAAGCGTCCCCGGGCCGGACCTTCGGCGAGCCGATCGCGATCACCGGACCCCGCGGGGACTGGAGCGGCGTCCGACGTGACCTCGCCACACACGCCGGCGCCATCCTCTACGCACGGCTCGCCGACTGGCGGCCCGACCGGGCCGGCGGACCGCGGCTGCGCGCCCTGCTCGGCCGGGACTGGGCACGCTACCTCGATCTGACCCACCCGGAGGTGCGCACCCGGTTCGCCGCGTCCCGGGTCCTGCTGAAGTTCGCCGCCGGGGCGGCCCTGCATGTGCCGCCCCAGGCGGTCGAACTCGGCTACACACCGTCCGGACGGCCGTATCTGCACGGCTACGACGGAGTGCAGATCAGCCTCAGCCACACCGAGGACCTGCTTCTCGTCGGCCTCGCCACCGGCGCGGTGATCGGCGTGGACGCCGAACGCGCCGACCGGCGGCTGTACGGGGCCGGCCTCGGCCGGCATCTGTGCACCCCGCGCGAGGTCGAGCTGATCGAGGCGATGGAGCCCGAGGACCGGGACCCCGCGCTGGTGCGGCTGTGGACGCTGAAAGAGGCCTACAGCAAGGCCATCGGGCTCGGCATGCAGTTCCGCTTCACCGACTTCGGATTCGAGACCGACGGCACCCCGACCGAGGTGCGCCGCCCGGACGGCACCCCCGGCACCGGCAGCGAGTGGTCCTTCCGCACCTACTCGCTGCTGGACCGCTACACGGTCAGCGTGGCCGTCGGCGACTCCGGCTTCGGCGTCACCACCGACACCCAGGCGCACACCATGCTCGACGGCGGCATCGTCGACGCCCTCGCCGACGCGCTCGGCGCGGACGACACGGACCGGCACGGCACGGACGACTGGTGGTGACGGACCTGTCCGTACAACCGGCCCGCAAGCGGCGCCGCCCAGACTGAACGCACCGAGCGTTGGAGTGACCATGGACCATCTGGCCGAACTCAAGGAATTCGCCCTCCTGCACGCCAGGGGACAGGGCATGGCGCCACGCCGGGCCGCCCGGATCCTGGCGGGCATCACCAACGACACCCCCGGGCACCCGGAGTCCTGGACCACGGTCTGGACCCGCGCCGGCCGCACCGCCGCGGCCTACGGGCACCACCTCGACGCCTGCGCCCACTTCGCGCTGGCCCGCTTCCCGCACCACGGCGACCCCGCGCGAGAGGCCGCCGGACGGCTCCTGGTGTCCACCTTCGACACCTGGCGGCGCCGCCGCGACGACATCGAACGGCTCGAACTGCCCTTCCCCGACGGCACGTTGGCGTGCTGGGCGACCGGACTCGACGCCGCCCGGCCGCGCCCGCTGCTCGTCGTCATGGGCGGTATCGTCAGCGTCAAGGAGCAGTGGGCGCCGGTGCTCCCGCTGCTGCGGCGGCTCGGATTCGCCGCCGTGGTCACGGAGTTCCCCGGAGTCGGCGAGAACCCCCTGCGCCACGGCCCCGACTCCTGGGGGCTGCTGCCCGGACTCCTGGACCGGCTGGCCGGCCGGGCCAGGGTTGCTGACACCTCGATGCTCGCGCTCAGCTTCAGCGGCCATCTCGCCCTGCGCGCCGCCGTCGAGGACCCGCGCATCCGCCGCATCCTCACCGTCGGCGCCCCCGTGGGCGACTTCTTCACCGACGAGGAGTGGCGGCCCCGGGTGCCCGGCATCACCGTCGACACCCTGACCCGGCTGACCGGCCTCGCGGACGCGGACGCCCTGTGGCGCGAGCTGCCCCGACACGCCCTGACCGAGGACGAGTTGAGCCGGGTCCGGATCCCGGTCCGCTATGTCGCCAGCTCCCGCGACGAGATCATCCCGCCCGGAGAGCGGCGACTGCTGTCGGCCCTGCCCGACCTGCGGGTGAAGACGTACGACGACGTCCACGGCTCACCCGCCCACCTGGGCGCGATGCGACGCTGGCTGGTCCGCCAGCTGCTGCTGACACGCATCGGCGCGCGCACGCCGGCCCCGGCGCCCGCGACCCCCGACCCGATCGTCACCCACAGGACCGTCTCCGACCCGACCGTCTCCGACCCGACCGTTGCCGAGACGACCGCGTCCGACTCCACCACGTCCGGCACAACAGCCCCGGGCACCACCGCTCTCAAGTCCCTCACCCGCGAATAGGACCCGCCCCACCACCACATCTGCGCGACGGCACACCGAGGAGAGACCGCCATGACCGACAAACCCACCCACAGGACCAGGACCGCGACGGTGCGCCCCTGGGTGAGCCTCTCCTTGCTCGGTGTGACCGAGAGCGACCTGACGCCGACCCCCACCCGTTTCGTGCCCGCGCCGTCGCCGTTCGACGACGACGGCCGGCCGGGCCGTACCCGCCGCCCGGGGCGGCGCGAGGAGGCATGACCCCAGTGGCATCGCAGTACGTTCCAGACTCCCGCGGCGCGGGCGGCCCGATCCGGCTGCGCCACCGCATGGTGCACGGCTACCGCCGGGCCTTCCGGATGGCCGGCCGGGGCGACACCGTCCTGCTGATCCACGGTATCGGGGACTCCTCCGACACCTGGCGGGACGTCATGCCCGGGCTGGCCAAGCACTACCGGGTCATCGCGCCGGACCTGCTGGGCCACGGGCGCTCCGACAAGCCGCGGGGTGACTACTCGCTCGCCGGGTACGCCAACGGGATGCGCGATCTGCTCAGCGTGCTCGGCGTCGAGCGGGCCACCATCGTCGGGCACTCGCTCGGGGGCGCGGTCGCGATGCAGTTCGCGTACCAGTTCCCGGACCGGTGCGAGCGGCTGGTGCTGGTCGGCACGGGCGGTATCGGCCGGCAGGTCACACCGCTGCTCCGCGCGGCCACCCTGCCCGGTGCGCATCTGCTGCTCCAGGCGCTCCAACTGCCCACGATGCGCTGGCAGATCGAGACGGCGGTGCGGGTGATGCAGTGGCTGCGCACGGATCTCGCGGTGGACGCGCCGGACATCGTACGGGTGGTGGAGGCGCTGCCCGACGCCACGTCCCGCAACGCGTTCGTGCGGACGCTGCGGGCGGTCGTGGACTGGCGGGGGCAGGTCGGGACCATGCTCGACCGCTGTTATCTGGCCCAGGGCATGCCGACGATGCTGCTGTGGGGCGGCCGGGACCAGGTGGTGCCGGCGCTGCACGCCGGCCTCGGTCATGTGTCGATGCCGGGCAGCCGGCTGGAGATCTTCGAGGACGCGGGCCACTTCCCGTTCCGCTCGGACCCCGACCGGTTCCTCACGGTGCTGCGGGACTTCATCGAGACGACTCGCCCCGCGCACTTCAGCGCGGAGGAATGGCGAGCCATGCTCCGCAACCGCCGCCCGGCCCTGCGCACCCAGCCCCCCGCCCCCCTCCCGGCCCCCCGCACCCTCCGCCCTGCCTGACCCCACACCCTCGGAACCCCACAACAACACACCCCACCAAGGCCCGAGCCACCGGACACCGGCCTCGGGCCTTGGCATGTCACTACGGGAACCGGCAACCCCGGCGGATTGCCCGGCACCCTGGGCCGCGCACCGGCCCAGGGCGCCGGACCCAGGGCTTTTCACCCGGCCGATGCCCCCGCCCGAGGTGCCGCGTCCAGCAGCCAGACTCCTGGGCGTACCTCGATGCGGTTCCAGAGGTGGTCGTCGGGGCGGGGGGTGCGGCGGATCTCGTCGGCGGTGCGGCGGGCGTAGCCGTGCCAGCGGCCGTCGCCCAGGGAGTGCGCCGCCGACTCGCACGCGGCGAGTTCGGTGAGGCCGTCGGCGGGACGGCCCTGGACCAGGGCGACGAGGGCCAGTCCGCGGCGGGCGTCGGCACGCCCGCGGGTGTCGCCTTCCCTGACGGCGATGTCGAGGGCCTCACGGTAGAGGCCCATGGCCCGGCCGGGTTGGCCCTGGCCCAGCAGGACGTCCGCCTCCCCGGTGCGGCAGCGCGCCGCCCCGGCCGGGTCCCCGGCGAGGGTGAACAACCGCGCCGCACGCCGATGGCAGTCCGCCGCCCGCGCCGTGTCCCGGCGCTGCCAGGCGAGATCGCCCAGCGACCGCACCAGCACCGCCTCCGCGAGCGGATTCCGCGCCCGGCGCGCGGCGTCCAGCGCCGGCTCATGGCTCTGCTCCCAGGCGTCCCACAGCGCGCACGCCTCGTAGAACCCGCTCATCGCGGAGGCCAGCGCACAGGTGAGATCCCACAGTCCGCTGGAGTGCAGCCGCCGCAGCACCTCCAGCAGTCCCGCGCTCTCCGCCCGGAACCACAACAGGGGTACGGCCACGGCCGGATCACCCGGTTCCGGCAGCTGCGCGTCCGGCTCCAGCACCCCCGCCAGCCGGTCCCGCCCCGGTGTCAGCCGCGCGTCGGCGGCCCGCGCCCGCAGCAGACAGGCCCGTCCCAGCCGCGCGGTCGCCTCGGCGGCGGCCTCCTCCCCGTCGACCTGGGACAGCAGCTCAAGGGAGAGGGCACGCAGGAGGGGATGGAAGCCGTAACGGCCCGGATCCCAGTCCCCGGCCGGCGGCCTCGCCTCCAGCAGATGCGCGCGTACGAGCCCCTCCAGCCGTTCCTCGGCCGCCTCCCGCGCCATGCCCAGAAGGGACTGGGCGGCCCACAGGGAGAACCCGGACAGCGGGGCGAGCCCCAGGGCGCGGAACGCGTGCCGCTCCGCCTCCGAGGCCTCGCGGTAGGCCGCCAGCAGCCCTCCGCGTACGTCCAGGTCGCCGAGCGACAGCGCCGACAGCCGGGTCCGTTCGTCGCCCAGCCGACGGGCGAGGCCGGCCGCGGTCCCGTGCGGGCGGACCGCCACCCCGCCGGCCGCGACCCGCAGCGCGAGCGGCAACCGGCCGCACAGCCGGGCGATCTCCGCCACCGCCGCCGGGTCCTCAGCCGTCCGGGGACCTCCGGTGGCCAGCAGCAGTGCCTCGGCCTCCCGCTGGCCGAGCACGTCGAGGACCACATGTCGGGCGTTCTCGAGGGCGGCCAGCGGACGGCGGCTGGTGAGCACGACCGCCGCGTCCGGCACGGCGGCGAGCAGCGGCCGTACCTGCGCCTCCGACACCACGTCGTCGAGGACGAGCAGCAGACCGCGGGCCAGGGTGGCCTGCCGCAGCGCGTCCGCCAGCTCCTCCGGGTCCGCCGGCCCCGCGGGGGCACCGGGGCCCAGCAGCCGGCGCAGCAGCGCCGCCATCGCGGTGTGCGGGGGGAGCGGCCGGCCCGCGGAGTCCCGCATCGCCAGCAGCACCCGGCCGCCCGGGAACCCCTCGACACGGTGGGCGAGCTGCACCGCCAGGGCGGTCTTGCCGACCCCGGGCCGTCCCGACACCGCGACGACCCGACGGGCGGACGGCCCCCGTTCGCCGAGCACCCGCTCGTACGCGGCGAGTTCCTCCTCGCGGCCGGTGAAGTCGGTGAGCGCCGGCGGCAGCCACAGCAACGGGCCCGACGGCACGGCGGCGGGAGAGCCGGCACCCGAGGAGGAGGGGGAGGCGGGCGAGGAAGCCGAGGAGGGGGTGGACCCGGCGCCGGTCGCGCGTACCGCCGCGCCCGGACCCGTTCCGCCCGTACCCGGTGCGCCCGCGCCCGCCCGGCCGGCGGCCCCGCGGGTCTCACCCGTACGGCCCGGATGCCAGGCGAGCGCCGGGTCGGACGCGAGCACCCGGTCGAGGATGCGCTTGAGCGAGGCGTCGGGTTCTACCCCCAGCTCGTCCACCAGCGCGCGCCGCACCCGGTGGTAGGCCTGTAGCGCGTCGGACTGCCGGCCGGACCGGTACAGCGCCACCATGAGCAGCCCGTGCAGTGTCTCCCGCATGGGGAACTCATGTGCCAGCGCCATCAGTTCGCCGATGAGCTCCTGGTGCCGCCCCAGCTTCAGATCGGCGCCGATGCGCTGCTCCAGGACCGCCGAGCGCAGCTCGTCCAGTTTGATGGCCGTCGTCTGGAGCGACGGGCCGTGCGGGATGCCGGACAGCGCCGGGCCGGTCCACAGCGCCAGCGACTCGGCGAGGAGCCGCGAGGCGGTGGCGTAGTCGCGCTCGTCGTAGGCGGCACGGCCACGGGCCCGCAGCGACTCGAAGACGCTCAGGTCGAGGTCGTCCGGGCCGACCCGCATGAGATAGCCGGGGGGCTGTGTCAGCAGCGGCTGCCCGCCGGCGGCCCCCGCGCCGTCGGCGGCGCCGAGCAGCGCCTTGCGCAGCTGCGACACATAGACCTGAAGGGTGGTGCCCGCGGTGCGCGGCGGCTCCGTGCCCCACAGCTCGTCGATCAGACTGTGCGTGGACACGACGCTGTTGCTCCGCACCAGCAGGGTGGCCAGCACCACCCTCGGTTTGGCTGCGGTGGGGGTGCGTGGTCGCATCCGTACGGGGCCCAGTATTCGAAAGCGCATGGTTGCTCCTCGTACGCCACCGGCGGCCGGACGACCAGCCGGTTCGCTCAGCAGATCTGCAGGACCGAGGTCGTCACGTCCGCCACGACCCGGGTCCCCTGGGTGAAGGTGAGGCCGAGATCGGCCACCGGCCGGCCCGCCGCGTCCCGGCGCACCTCGCCGGGCGTCCCGCCGGGGCGCGGCCGCAGCGAGCAGTGCAGCGGAAGCCCGGGCTCCGCGAACCCGCGGAACGCCGACGCCCAGTCGGTCAGCACCGCGTGGCCCGGCGCGAGGCCGTACAGCTCGCCGACGCCGAACAGGGCGGCCTGCCGGGAGGCCTCAAGGAACAGCGCGGCGGGCACCTCCGAGCCGGAGTCGGGCAGTACCTCGCGGGCCGCGGGGATGTCGACGGGGAACGTCAGCGACTCCTCGTCCTCCTCCAGCGGAAGCCCGATCAGCACATTGCGGGCGGTGCGCCGGCCGACGAGTTCGGGCTCCGGGACACCGTGCCCGGCGGGCAGCCCGCTGTGTCCGTGCGCGGTCCGCTCGCTCTCCCGGCGGCTGTGCCCGCGGTGCTTGCGGTAGACACCGGGCATCAGGAACACCAGCCGGGCCCCGACCGTCCCGCACTCCGTCCCCTCGATGCTGATCGCCGCGCGGCAGTCCATCGTGCGCGGCACCCCCTTGACCACGTCGGTCGGCGTCAGTTCGAGGTCCAGGGCGACCCGGGTCGCCTCGGGGGTGCGCTGCCACGGCGTCAGCGCGGTGATGGCCAGGGCGCAGTCGGCGAGCAGGATCCGGCGGTTCTCCGGCACCCGGAAGTAGCGGGCGGCGGCGAACGTGCCCATCTGGCGCAGGGACTCCAGCGGGTACAGCAGATCGTGGAAGGGGACCGTGGAGTCGGCGAACAACGGGTGCCGCTCGGGGAGTTCGGCGGAGAAGCGGAAGCGGTGACGGCCGGGCGGTGTGGCCGCCAGCAGAAAGCCCTCGGGGGTCTCGGGCCGGTGGACGAAGTGGTGCGGGCCGATGAAGGAGGCCGCCGGCGCGGAGACCGGCAGCGGTCCCTGGACCGCGAGCGGGGCCGCCTGGTGGGTGGGGAGCGGACCGGTGGAAGGAGAGGAGGAGAGATTCATGAAGGTCCTCTGCGACGGAGTCCGGACAGTGTGCGGTGGGGTGGAGCGAAGCTCCTCACCCGACGGTCTCCGCCGCCGCTGAAGAACCGGGGAAGCACCACGGAAGAAAGGGCGGATTCCGCACCTTCTGGAACACCGCCTTCCTCATGGGCGCCTCCGGGACGCCGGGGGACCGGCCGGGCCGCCTCAGCCCGGCTCGCTCACCTGCTCCGCCGCCACCACCGGGTGGTCCTCGTCGAACGGGGGCGTGCCGCTCGCCCCTCCGGGGGCGCCGAGCGGCACGAACACCTCCCGGTCGGCCGCCCGGTACCCGTCCCATTCCGGGGGCACGGCATCCTCGTAGAAGATCGCCTCGACCGGGCAGACCGGCTCGCAGGCCCCGCAGTCGACGCATTCGTCGGGGTTGATGTACATCTTCCGCGGGCCCTCGTAGATGCAGTCGACGGGGCATTCGTCGACGCAGGCCCTGTCCTTGAGGTCGACGCAGGGCTTGGCGATCACGTAGGTCATGCGGTCCTCCCCACGGTCCAGGTGTCGTTGCCGGCGAGCAGCAGGGCCATGTCGCCCTTGCCGTGCTGTTCGATCGCCGCGTCGAGCTGGTCGGCCATCTGCACGTCGTAGACCGGGCGCCGGGTGTCGCGGAAGACACCGATGGGGGTGTGGCGCAGGGTGTCCGGGTCGGCCAGCCGGGCGAGGGCGAAGGCCGTGGTGGGGGAGGGGGCATGGGTGTCGTGCACCAGGATCTCGCTTTCGTTGTCGGAAGTGACGGCGACGACCTCCAGCTCGCCGGTGGCCCGGTCGCGGACCACCCCCCGGCAGCCGTGGGCGCCGAACCGGATCGGCTCGCCGTGCGCGAGCCGGATGACCGTGTCCTGGGCCTGCTCCTTGTCCTTGAGGGCCTGGTAGGCACCGTCGTTGAAGATGTTGCAGTTCTGGTAGATCTCGACCAGCGCCGTGCCCGGGTGGGCGGCCGCCTCGCGCAGCACGGAGGTGAGATGGGCCCGGTCGGAGTCGATGGTGCGGGCCACGAACGAGGCGTCGGCACCCAGGGCCAGGGCGATCGGGTTGAAGGGCGCGTCCAGGGAGCCCATCGGCGTCGACTTGGTGATCTTGCCGACCTCGGAGGTGGGGGAGTACTGCCCCTTGGTCAGGCCGTAGATCCGGTTGTTGAAGAGGAGGATCTTGAGGTTGACGTTGCGGCGCAGGGCGTGGATGAGGTGGTTGCCGCCGATGGAGAGGGCGTCACCGTCACCCGTGACGACCCAGACGGACAGGTCGCGGCGCGAGGCGGCCAGTCCGGTGGCGATGGCGGGCGCGCGTCCGTGGATGGAGTGCATGCCGTACGTGTTCATGTAGTACGGGAAGCGGGAGGAGCAGCCGATGCCCGAGACGAAGACGATGTTCGCCCGTGCCACGCCGAGTTCGGGCATGAAGCCCTGGACGGCGGCGAGAATCGCGTAGTCACCGCAGCCGGGGCACCAGCGCACCTCCTGGTCGGACTTGAAGTCCTTCGCGGTCAGGGGGAGTTCAGTGGGCATGGAGTGTCTCCTCCAGTACGGCGGCGAGCTGTTCGGCCTTGAACGGCATGCCGTTGACCTGGGTGTGCGAACGGGCGTCGACCAGGTACTTCGCCCGGATCAGCGTGGCGAGCTGCCCGAGGTTCATCTCCGGGACCACGACATGCTCGTAACTGCGCAGGACCGGACCGAGGTTGCGCGGGAAGGGGTTGAGGTGGCGCAGGTGGGCTTGTGCGATGTGTTCGCCGGCCGCGCGCAGGCGGCGGACGGCGGCGGTGATGGGTCCGTAGGTGGAGCCCCAGCCCAGGACGAGGGTGTTGGCCTCGTGGGGGTCGTCGACGTCGAGGTCGGGCACGTCGATGCCGTCGATCTTGGCTTGTCGGGTGCGGACCATGAAGTCGTGGTTGGCGGGGGCGTAGGAGATGTTGCCGGTGCCGTCTTCCTTCTCGATGCCGCCGATGCGGTGTTCGAGGCCGGGGGTGCCGGGGATGGCCCAGGGGCGGGCGAGGGTGTGGGGGTCGCGTTTGTAGGGCCAGAAGACGTCGGTGCCGTCGGGCAGGGTGTGGTTGGGGCCCTGGGCGAACTGGACGGTCAGGTCGGGGAGTTCGTCGGGTTCGGGGATGCGCCAGGGTTCGGAGCCGTTGGCGAGGTAGCCGTCGGAGAGCAGGAGGACGGGGGTGCGGTAGGTCAGGGCGATGCGGGCGGCTTCGAGGGCGGCGTCGAAGCAGTCGGCGGGTGTGCGGGGGGCGACGACGGGGACGGGGGCTTCGCCGTTGCGGCCGTACATGGCCTGGAGCAGGTCGGCCTGTTCGGTTTTGGTGGGCAGGCCGGTGGAGGGGCCGCCGCGCTGGATGTCGATGACCAGCAGGGGCAGTTCCAGGGAGACCGCCAGGCCGATGGTCTCGCTTTTGAGGGCGATGCCGGGGCCGGAGGTGGTGGTGATGCCGAGGGAGCCGCCGAAGGCGGCGCCGAGGGCGGCGCCGATGCCGGCGATCTCGTCCTCGGCCTGGAAGGTGCGTACGCCGAAGTTCTTGTGTTTGGACAGTTCGTGCAGGATGTCCGAGGCGGGGGTGATGGGGTAGGAGCCGAGGAAGAGGGGCAGGTCGGCCTGGCGGGAGGCGGCGATCAGGCCGTAGGCGAGGGCGAGGTTGCCGGAGATGTTGCGGTAGGTGCCGGTGGGGAAGGCGGTGGTGGCGGGGGCGATCTCGTAGGAGACGGCGAAGTCCTCGGTGGTCTCGCCGAAGTTCCAGCCCGCGCGGAAGGCCGC